>NZ_LATC01000046.1:0-37243 GCF_001414075.1 Mycobacterium sp. UM_11
GATGTGTATAAGAGACAGGTTCGAGCTGGTGGGCAACGCCGGGTCGGTGCGCGTCTACGACGACTACGCTCACCATCCCACCGAGATCAGCGCCACGCTGGCCGCGGTGCGCACGGTCCTCGAGCAGAGCGGCGGCGGTCGCAGCGTGGTGGTGTTTCAGCCCCACTTGTATTCGCGCACAAAGGAATTCGCGGCAGAGTTCGGCCGCGCGCTCGATGCCGCCGACGAGGTGTTCGTCCTCGACGTCTACGGCGCGCGTGAGCAACCGCTCGCCGGCGTCAGCGGCGCCAGCGTCGCCGAGCACGTCAGCGTGCCGGTGCGCTACCTGCCGAACTTCTCCGCGGTCCCCGAGCAGGTGGCGGCCGCGGCCGGGCCCGGGGACGTCATCGTCACGATGGGCGCGGGTGACGTGACCCTGCTGGGCCCGGAGATCGTGACCGAGCTGCGGATCCGGGACAACCGCAGCGCGCCCGGCCGGCCGGGGGCGCCGCGGTGACCCAGCCGAACGACGCGACGCCGAGCGATCTGGGCGAGGTCGGCGGGCCACCCGAGGCCGGGGAGGCCGCCACCGAGCCGATATTCGTCGGGGGGCCCGAGGGCGAGATCACGCCCGAGCCGGACGAATTCGAGGGGCCGCGCCGGCGGGCCCGCCGCGAACGCGCCGAACGCCGGGCCGCCCAGGCGCGCGCCACCGCCATCGAAGAGGCCCGCCGCGAGGCCAAACGCCGGGTCAGCGGCCGCGTGGCCGACGAGCCCAAGCCCGTCGCCCGGGGCGTGGTGCGCGGCTTGAAGATGCTGCTGGTGACGGTGCTCCTGGTCGTCCTCGGGATCGGGCTCGCGCTGATTCTCTACTTCACGCCGGCGATGTCGGCCCGCAACATCGTGGTCATCGGCACCGGCGTGGTGACCAGGGAAGAGGTGCTCGACGCCGCGCGGGTGCGGCCCGGGACGCCGCTGCTGCAGATCAACACCAGCCAGGTCGCCGATCGGGTGGCGGCGATCCGGCGGGTGGCCAGCGCCCGCGTGCAGCGCCAGTATCCGTCGGCGCTGCGCATCACGATCGTCGAGCGAGTTGCGGTGGCGGTGAAGGACTTTCCCGACGGCCCGCACCTGTTCGACCGCGACGGCGTCGACTTCGCGACGGGGCCGCCGCCCCCGGCGCTGCCCTACCTCGACGTCGCCGATCCGGGCCCCACCGACCCGGCCACCAAGGCGGCCCTGCAGGTGCTGACCGCGCTGCGACCCGAGGTCGCGGGTCAGGTGGGCCGGATCGCGGCCCCCTCGGTGGCCTCGATCACGCTGACCCTGGGCGACGGGCGCGTGATCATCTGGGGAACGACCGACCGCACCGACGAGAAGGCCGAGAAGCTGGCCGCCCTGCTGACCCAGCCCGGCCGGACCTACGACGTCTCGAGCCCCGACCTGCCCACGGTGAAGTAGGGGCGCCCGCCGGATTGTGACGGTGGCAACAGAAAAATTTGCGAGCCGCGCGTCGGCGCGCCTGCGTGGTTAGGGCGCGCCATGCCCATACCGTTCTGGTTGCGCGGAACTACTTGACATAACTCTAACTCTATGGTTGAGGTTGAGGGTTTGCCAGGGCGGACCGCGAACGTTCTCCGAGCAATCCCGTCGCGAAGAACTGAGCCCACCAGGGAGGAAAACGAATGATGACCCCCCCGCATAACTACCTGGCCGTCATCAAGGTCGTGGGTATCGGTGGCGGCGGCGTCAACGCCGTGAACCGGATGATCGAGCAGGGCCTCAAGGGCGTGGAGTTCATCGCGATCAACACCGACGCGCAGGCGCTGTTGATGAGCGACGCCGACGTCAAGCTCGACGTGGGCCGCGACTCCACCCGCGGGCTCGGCGCCGGAGCCGACCCGGAGGTGGGCCGCCGGGCCGCCGAGGACGCCAAGGACGAGATCGAGGAGCTGCTGCGCGGCGCCGACATGGTGTTCGTCACCGCAGGCGAGGGCGGCGGCACCGGCACCGGCGGCGCGCCCGTCGTGGCCAGCATCGCCCGCAAGCTGGGCGCGCTGACCGTCGGCGTGGTCACCCGGCCGTTCTCCTTCGAGGGCAAACGGCGCGGCAACCAGGCCGAAAGCGGCATCGCCGCGCTGCGCGAGAGCTGCGACACCCTGATCGTCATCCCCAACGACCGGCTGCTGCAGATGGGCGACGCGGCGGTGTCGCTGATGGACGCGTTCCGCAGCGCCGACGAGGTGCTGCTCAACGGCGTACAGGGCATCACCGACCTGATCACCACCCCGGGCCTGATCAACGTCGACTTCGCCGACGTCAAGGGCATCATGTCGGGCGCAGGCACGGCGCTGATGGGCATCGGTTCGGCCCGCGGCGAGGGCCGCTCGCTCAAGGCGGCCGAGATCGCGATCAACTCGCCGCTGCTGGAGGCCTCGATGGAGGGCGCCCAGGGCGTGCTGATGTCGATCGCCGGCGGCAGCGACCTGGGGCTGTTCGAGATCAACGAGGCCGCCTCGCTGGTGCAGGACGCCGCCCACCAGGACGCGAACATCATCTTCGGCACGGTCATCGACGACTCGCTGGGCGACGAGGTGCGCGTAACCGTGATCGCCGCGGGTTTCGACGCCACCGGACCCGGCCGCAAGCCGGTCATCGGCGGCGCCGCCGCCGAGAAGGCCGGCGCGCACCGGATCGAGTCGGCGAAGGCCGGCAAACTCACCTCGACGCTCTTCGAGCCCGTGGACGCGGTCAGCGTGCCGGTGCACACCAACGGCGCCACGCTGAATATCGGCGGGGACGACGACGATGTCGACGTGCCGCCGTTCATGCGCCGTTGAGGGTCTCGATTTGCTTGCCGCTGCGCGACGAACCGGCCAAGAAACATAGGGGGCCGGATGGCGGTGCCCGTCGGCAGGCGGTGCGCTCCGGATACTGAGGGGGTGAGCGTGCGCATCCGGCGGGTAACCACCACCCGCGCCGGCGGTGTCTCCGGCCCGCCGTTCGACACCTTCAACCTGGGCGACCACGTCGGCGACGATCCGGCGGCGGTGTCCGCCAACCGAAAGCGGCTCGCCGCGGCCATCGGCCTCAAGCCCGAGCGTGTGGTGTGGATGAACCAGGTGCACGGCGACCGGGTGGAGGTGGTCGACGGGCCGCGGCCCGTCGCGGTCGACAACACCGACGCGTTGGTCACCACCACCGCGCGACTGGCGTTGGCGGTGGTGACCGCCGACTGCGTACCGGTGCTGCTGGGCGACGCGCGCGCCGGTGTGGCCGCGGCGGTGCACGCGGGCCGCGTCGGCGCCCAGCTCGGGGTGGTGCCCCGCACGGTGGAGGCGATGCTGGCGCTGGGGGCCCACGCCGAGGACATCTCGGCCCTGCTGGGCCCGGCGGTCAGCGGGCGAAATTACGAGGTACCCGCGGCCATGGCCGACGAGGTCGAGGCCACGTTGCCCGGCAGCCGCACCACCACCGCGGCGGGCACTCCCGGACTCGACTTAAGGGTCGGAATCGCTTGCCAGCTAGAGCAATTGGGCGTCACGGCGATCGACTCCGATCCCCGGTGCACGGTGGACGACCCGGCGTTGTTCAGCCATCGTCGGGGCGCGCCGACCGGGCGACTGGCCTCGCTGGTCTGGATGGAATGACCGCGATGACGGTAGGAAGGCCGACCCCAGACAGCGGCAGCGACCGCGAAACGGAATTGACCCACGCATTAGCGGCCGTGCGCTCGCGCCTTGCGGCCGCCGCGGAAGCCGCGGGGCGCAATGTCGGTGAAATCGAACTCCTGCCGATAACCAAATTCTTTCCAGCAACCGATGTGGTGACTTTGTCCCGATTGGGTTGCCGGGCCGTTGGCGAATCGCGGGACCAGGAAGCGTCGGCGAAAGTGAGCGAAGTCACCAAACTGTTGGCGGCCCCGTCGCGGTCGGATACTCCGGGCCTGCGTTGGCACATGGTCGGCCACATTCAGCGCAACAAGGCCCGCTCGGTCGCCCGCTGGGCGCACACCGCGCACTCGGTCGACAGCACGCACTTGGTCAGCGCGCTCGACCGCGGCGTGTCGGCGGCCCTGGCGGAGGGCCGGCGCGCCGATCCGATGCGGATCTACGTTCAGGTCAGCCTCGACGGCGACGAGGCGCGGGGCGGCGTCGACATCTCGGCCCCGGGGGCCGTCGATCAGCTGTGCGCGCAGGCCGAGGAGTCAAAATGCCTGGAACTGGCCGGGCTGATGGCCATCCCGCCGCTGGGCTCGGATCCCGATGCCGCCTTCGAGCGCCTGCGAACCGAGCACCTGCGCGTCCTGGAGTCCCATCCGAACGCCGTCGGCCTGTCCGCCGGCATGTCCGACGATTTCGAAATTGCCGTCAAACACGGTTCCACGTGTGTGCGTGTCGGTACCGCGCTATTGGGTCCGCGGCCGCTACCGTCACCGTATTAAGTCACTGTAGTCACATCTTCATCACTGACACCAACCAACAGGGGCTAGAAGGGCTAGAAGGGGTCAACGCAATGAGCACACTGCACAAAGTCAAGGCCTATTTCGGGATGGCCCCGATGGACGACTACGACGACGAGTATTACGACGACCACGCTCCGTCCCGCGGTTTCCCGCGGCCGCGTTTCGACGACGGGTACGGCCGCTACGAGGGGCGCGACTACGACGACCCGCGCGAGCCCGGCGACTACCCGCCGCCGGCCGGCTACCGCGGCGGCTACGGTGACGAGCCGCGCTACGGCGCCGTCCATCCCCGCGAGTTCGAGCGGCCCGAGATGGGCCGGCCCCGCTTCGGGTCCTGGCTGCGCAACTCCACCCGCGGCGCGCTGGCGATGGACCCGCGCCGGATGGCGATGATGTTCGAGGAGGGCCACCCGCTCTCCAAGATCACCACGCTGCGGCCCAAGGACTACAGCGAAGCCCGCACCATCGGCGAGCGGTTCCGCGACGGCACCCCGGTCATCATGGACCTGGTGTCGATGGACAACGCCGACGCGAAGCGTCTCGTCGACTTCGCGGCCGGCCTGGCCTTCGCGCTGCGCGGCTCCTTCGACAAGGTGGCGACCAAGGTGTTCCTGCTCTCGCCCGCCGACGTCGACGTGTCGCCCGAAGAGCGTCGGCGGATCGCCGAAACCGGCTTCTACGCTTACCAATAACCGCGGCTCGTCGGCGGCCGTCGGTCACCGCTTCCGGCGGCCGGGCCGGTTGAGATGTGGCCGGGCGCCCGGAGTCGGTACGCTGGCAGGCGCCGCGCAAGCCCGCGGCGCTTGACATCTCATCGGTAAGGTCGGGGCTCTTCAGTTGGTGCTGTTCTTTCAGATCCTTGGGTTTGCGCTGTTCATCTTCTGGCTGCTGCTCATCGCTCGGGTCGTCGTCGAGTTCATCCGCTCGTTCAGCCGGGACTGGCATCCCACCGGCATCACGGTGGTGATCCTCGAGATCATCATGTCCATCACCGATCCGCCGGTGAAGCTGCTGCGCCGGCTGATCCCACAACTCACCATCGGGGCGGTCCGGTTCGACCTGTCCATCATGGTGCTGCTGCTGGTCGCGTTCATCGGCATGCAACTGGCGTTCGGCGCCGCGGCGTAGCCCGGTTCCGCCCCCTCGCGGCAGGGCGCCTTCCGGGCCGGAGACGGTTCGGATACGTTTCAGCCTCGGTTTGATGCCCGCGATTTAAAAATTCTAAGGATTCGGATTTTATTGCTCTCAGCGTTTGCAATTGGTTCTTATTTATTGGCCTAAACAGCAACCGTCGCGCCTGGTGTGACAGGATGGACGGCAGTTGCACGACGGCTACCACTGCGTTCTACACTTTCGGGAACGTTAGACAGGATCTTGAGGGGACGAAACAATGCCGCTTACACCAGCCGACGTCCACAATGTGGCGTTCAGTAAGCCACCGATCGGCAAGCGGGGCTACAACGAAGATGAGGTCGACGCCTTCCTCGATCTGGTGGAGGCCGAGCTGACGCGGCTCATCGAAGAGAACAGCGATCTGCGTCAGCGGATCGAGGAGCTGGACCACGAGCTGGCCGCCGGCGGTGGCGCCAGCGCCGCTCCCGCCGCGGCCGCCGCCCCCACGCAGGCGATTCCGGTCGCCGAGCCGGAGCCGGCACCCAAGCCGGCACCGGCGGCGGCGGCACCCGCCGCCTCCCAGGGCACCAACGAGGAGCAGGCCATGAAGGCCGCCCGGGTGCTCAGCCTCGCGCAGGACACCGCCGACCGGCTGACCAGCACCGCCAAGGCGGAGTCGGACAAGATGCTGGCCGACGCCCGCGCCAACGCCGACCAGATCCTCACCGAGGCCCGCCAGACCGCCGAGACCACGGTCACCGAGGCCCGGCAGCGCGCCGACGCGATGCTCGCGGACGCGCAGACCCGCTCCGAGACCCAGCTGCGCCAGGCCCAGGAGAAGGCCGACGCCCTGCAGGCCGACGCCGAACGCAAGCACTCCGAGATCATGGGAACGATCAACCAGCAGCGCACCGTCCTGGAAGGCCGGCTCGAGCAGCTGCGCACGTTCGAGCGGGAGTACCGCACCCGGCTCAAGACCTACCTGGAATCCCAGCTGGAAGAGCTCGGCCAGCGCGGATCGGCGGCGCCCGTCGACTCCAGCGCCGACGCCGGCGGATTCGACCAATTCAACCGGGGTAACAACTAGTTCCACGGCCGTGCCGGACACTCGCCTGACTGCGCGGCTGGCACACTGAGCCTGCACAAGAACTGGCTGTCCCGCTCGTCGCTTGGAGGATGACCGATGCTGATCATTGCGCTGGTGCTGGCCCTGGTCGGGCTCGTCGCGTTGGTGTTCGCCGTCGTCACCAGCAACGAGTTGGTGGCCTGGGTGTGCATCGGCGCCAGCGTGCTCGGCGTGGTGCTGTTGATCATCGACGCGTTGCAGGAGCGGCAGCGGCGTGACGCCGGTGTCACCGACCAGGCCCAGGACGAGGCGGGCGCCGGGGAAGAAGAGGCCGTCGACTATCCCGAGGAAGCCTCACCCGAGGCCGGCCCCGAGCCGTCGGAGCAAGTCGAGGCCACCGAACAGTCGACGGTTCCGGCGGAGGGCCGCGGCGACGAGGCCGCCAAGTAGCACTCAGCCGGTGGGCGCGGCCAGCGCCTCGCGCACCTCGTCGTCGCTGACCTGGTGGAAATCGGCGTAGACCTGGCCGACCGCTTCGAACCCGGGCGGCATGGTCACGCAAACCACCTCGTCGGCCTCGAGCCCGAGCTCACGGCAGGTGGACGCCGGTCCCACCGGCACCGCCACGACAATCGACTTCGGGCCCGCGGCCCGCACCGCCCGGACCGCGGCCAGCATGCTGGCGCCGGTGGCAATCCCGTCGTCGACCAAGATCACCACCCGGCCGCGCGGATCGGCCGGGGCGCGCCCGCCTCGATACGCCCGCTCGCGCCGCGCGAGTTCTGCCGTCTCGCTCTCGATCACCTCGCGCACCTGCTCGTCGGTGATGCGCAGGCTCGAGACCACGTCGTCGTTCATCACCACGCCACCGCCGCTGGCCAAGGCGCCCATCGCCAGTTCCGACCAGCGGGGCACCCCGAGCTTGCGAACCAGGAACACGTCGAGCGGCGCGTGCAACGCCGCGGCGATCTCCCGGGCCACCGGCACGCCGCCGCGGGCCAGGCCGAAGACCAGAACGTCATCTCGGTCGCGATAGGTCATCAGCTGTTCGGCCAGCGCGCGACCGGCCTCGCCACGGTCGTGGAACGTGCGCGTCGAAGAACGTCGGAGAAAGCCGTCGGGTGTCATCGGTCGCAGTCCAGCCTAGGCCGGTCAGCGAACCCGCGTCTCTCCCGGGGCGTTTTGGTTCTGGCTTCCCGCGTCGGCGTCGGGCCCGCTGACCAGGTGCTCGAAAGTGCCGGTGACGTCCAGGATGCGGTCGAGGAATCGCGGCCGATTGTCCAGGTGCAGGCGCACCCCCGCCTGGGAGCTGCGGCGATGGATGAGCAGCAGGCCGGAGAGGCCGGCCGAATCGCAGAAGACCAGCTCGGCCAGGTCCAGATGCAGGTGCGCCGGGGCGGGTTGCAGGTTGAGCAGCTCACCGGTGGTGCCCACCAACGCGTCCACGGTTTCGTAGACCAAGTCACCCGACACGTGCACGCGGGCCGACCGCTCGGTGGTGGCGACGCTCAGGGATAGGTTCATTCGGGCGCTCCTGGGCAGGCGACGAGGGCATCGTTTGCTGAACGCAGCAGCCGCTGGCTGCGGGGGAACTCGTGGAGCTGGGCTGCCAGCAAATCCAGCGCCGGGCTAAGCGACGCGGCCGGAACGCCGCGCGCGGCGAGGATGTCGGCGGTCCAGGTGACGAAGTCGGTGAACAACGCGTCGTCGTCGGTGTACAGGCTCACCGTGAGGAAGTCGACGATGTGGGCGATGTCTTCGACCGTGTGCTGCCGTTGCAGCGTCGAGTACGCCCGCACGGCGGGGAAGCGGTCCTCCATATCGGCCAGGGTGGACTTCACCAGCT
The DNA here is from genome assembly GCF_001414075.1 of Mycobacterium sp. UM_11. NCBI lineage: Bacteria > Bacillati > Actinomycetota > Actinomycetes > Mycobacteriales > Mycobacteriaceae > Mycobacterium > Mycobacterium sp. UM_11. The sequence goes on from NZ_LATC01000046.1 coordinate 8,470, forward strand.
GCGCCGCGCTGCGGCTCACCATCGTGTATTCCTGGTCGACCAGGTGCGGCAGGTCATCGACGGGCTGGCGGCTGGATGCGCGGCGCACGCTTGGGAATCCGCGGCGCAGCCGCTCCTCGGCGGTGCGCGCGTCGGGGGCCCACGCGTCGGCGCCCAGCTGGCGGGCGAAGCGGCCGTCCCGGCCGAAGGCGGCGCCGCCGGCCAGGACGGGGAAGCCGGCGGACTGGCACGCGACGATGGCGGCGTGCGCGTTGGGCAGCCGGGTGGGGATCGAGCAGGAGAGTGCGACGACATCGGGGCCGTGCTCGTGCACGTGGGCGATCAGGTGCGGGGTGGGGACCTGCGCCCCGAGAAAGTCGACCTGCCAGCCGCGCAGCCGCAGGACCTCCGCGAGCAGCCTGGCCGGCAAAGCGTGCCACTCACCGTCGACGCACGCCAATGCGACCCGGCCGCCGTGGGCTACGACTTTGCTGGCGGCGTGATGAGCCAAGGCGGCGATGACGCGGTCGTTGATGGCGGTGGCCGCGTGTTCCTGCGCGACGCTGATCCGGTTGGCTGCCCATTCGGCGCCCACCCGGTGCTGCACGGGGGCGATCACCTCCAGCAGCACGTCCTCGGGCGTCATGCCCGCTTCCAGGGCGGCGAACACGGTGGCCGCGGCCGCGTACTCGTCGCGGTCGGCGAGCGCCCCCCACAGCCGCTCGCGGATGAGCAGTTCGTCGGCGGCACTGGCCGCGGCCGCCGCGTCGGTGTCGAAGGAACTCACGCGACGTACCTGCCCCGGGTGTGGCCATCCACGGCGGACAGGTGGGTGCGCCGCGGGGCGGTGATAGCGACGACCGCGATGTCGTCGTGCACGCGCTGCCCCACCCATTGCGTGGTCAGCATCAGGACGCGCTCGACGATCGCTTCGGCCGGCATTCCGGCACAGCCGGTCAGCGCGTCCGCCAGGCGTTGCTCGCCGAAGAAGTCGTCGCCGAGCGGGCCCCCGCGCGCTTCGGTGATTCCGTCGGTGTACAGCACGCACGTCTCGCCCGGAGCGAGGGACGTTTCGCACGATTGCACGGTGATCCGCTCCAGCGCCCCGACCAGCGTGCCCTTGGTGTTGGCCTCTTCCACCTGCCCGTTGTCGCGCACGATCAACGGCGCGGGATGCCCGGCGGAGGTCAACCGCAGCACCACCTGACCGTCGCGGTAGGCCACCGAGGCCAGCACCAACGTGGCGAACCGGGTGTGATCGGACGACAGCATGGCGCGGTTGAGCAGCGTGAGCACGCCCTCGTGGTCCTCCGCCAGCGGCGTCAGGGCCTGCAGCGTGTTCCGGATCTTGCCGGTCATCACCGCGGCCTCCAGCCCCTTGCCGCACACGTCGCCCAGCACCACCAGCGTCTCGTCCTCGGGGCTCGCCGCGGGGTGGAAGTCGTAGAAGTCGCCGCCGACGACCTCGTAATCCTTCGAAGCCCGGTACCCACCGGCGAATTCGATGCCGTGCAGCCCGTGCAGCGGCGGCGGCAGCAGGTCGCGCATCAGGGTGCGGGTGATGGCGGCCTGCTCCGCGTAGAGCCGCGCGGCCGACAACGCCGCGCCGGCCCGGGCGGCGAACAACCCGGCGAAGATCTCTTCGTCGGCGCTGTACACCGGCCGATCGGCGCGGCGCAGCAACACCAAAGCCCCCGCCGAGCCCCCGTGCCCGGGCAGCGTCAGGATCATGACGGACCCGATCGGACCCGAGAAATGTTGGGGGACAAGCCAATCCGGTATGGTTACCGGGTCGATCCAGCCCGACGAGACCGGAGGGAACCCGTGCAGCGCCTCGCTCAAGCCCGCCACCGCCGCCGGGTCCGCGTCGATGCTGCACTGCTCCACCGCGCCGGCCGCGCCGCTGTAGAAGACCGGCAGTCGCCGGCCATGGCCGGCGGGAGCCACCAGCGCCGCCGCGTCCGCCAGGTGCTGTGCGGCCATCTGGACCGTCGCTTCCCGGCAGCGGTCGACATTGAGCGACGCCGTCAACACCGAGGACGCCTCCAGCAGGATCGCCGCGCGCTCCTGCTCGCGCGCCAACGCCTCTTGGGCCTCCCGCAACAGCTGGCCGGTGTCCTCGACCAGCGACCAGGCCACCTCGCCGCTGGGCAACACCGCGGCGTGCGCGTCGAACTTCCGGCTTCCCACGCTTCCCGAGACGACGGACGCGTCCGTGCCGGGGGGAAGTTGGACGAGACGATGGTGTGCGCGCGCCAGCCAGTCGACCGCGTCGATCCGGCCCCCCTGCGACGCGCCGGGGAGCAGGGCTCCGGCCGACCCGCTCAGCGCCCGGATGACTCCGTCGCGATCGATGACCACCGTGGGACAGGGCACGGCCGCCCACAGCGCGTCGAGGTCGATCTCGACGCCTAGGTGGGCACCATCATGCATGCGGTTGACCTGTCAACGCGGGGATTGCGGTTCGGCTCGTTCGCCGAATGCGCACGTACTTGATTGCAGGACAGCTTCGTTCGCGCTGGCCGTGCCTCGAAGGTGCAGCGGAGGAGCCTTTTCTCGACCCCTGTCGCGGGACTGCGGCAGGCCCCTTCTTCATCGCCTGCGCCACGCGTGTGATTGCGGCTTCGCCGCTCAACACACTCTATAGCCTCAGTCGCGTGTGATTGCGGCTTCGCCGCTCAACACACTCCATCGGCTCGGACATGAACGCGGGCGTTCATGTCCCTCGCCTCAGTCGCGTGTGATTGCGGCTTCGCCGTTCAACACACTCCATCGGCTCGGACATGAACGCGAGCGGTCATGTCCCTCGCCTCAGTCGCGTGTGATTGCGGCTTCGCCGCTCAACACACTCCATCGGCTCGGACATCAACGCGGGCTTTCATGTCCCTCGCCTCAGTCGCGTGTCCGAGGGGGGACTTGAACCCCCACGCCCATTAGTAGGGCACTAGCACCTCAAGCTAGCGCGTCTGCCATTCCGCCACTCGGACAAGCCAACCGCATGGGTTGGCAGCTAAGGCTATCGGATTGTCTCACGCCGACCCAATCCAGTAGGGCCGCTCAGCGCCGAGCCGAGCGGCCTCGGCAGTGGTAGGAAAGGTGGTTGTGACCGACCAGACCGCGTTCCCGGCCGAACCGAGTGACGACGTGGTCGAGGTGGTCAGCAGATTGATCCGGTTCGACACCACCAACACCGGCGAACCGGAGACGACGCGGGGCGAGGCCGAGTGCGCGCAGTGGGTTGCCGAGCAGCTCGCCGAGGTCGGCTACTTGCCGCAATACGTGGAGTCGGGGGCTCCAGGCCGCGGCAATGTGATCGCCCGGCTAGCGGGTGCGGACAGCTCGCGGGGCGCGCTGCTGATCCACGGGCATCTCGACGTGGTGCCGGCAGAGCCGGCCGAGTGGAGCGTCCACCCGTTCTCCGGCGCGGTCAAGGACGGCTTCGTGTGGGGCCGCGGCGCGGTCGACATGAAGGACATGGTCGGCATGATGATCGTGGTCGCCCGGCGGTTGAAGCGGGCCGGGATCGTGCCGCCGCGTGACCTGGTGTTCGCGTTCCTCGCCGACGAGGAGCACGGCGGCAGCTTCGGCGCGCAATGGCTTGTCGACAATCGGCCCGACCTGTTCGCGGGCGTCACCGAGGCGATCGGTGAGGTGGGCGGGTTCTCGCTGACCGTGCCGCGCCGCGACGGCGGCGAACGCCGGCTGTATCTGATCGAGACGGCCGAGAAGGGTTTGTCGTGGATGCGGCTGACCGCCCGCGGCCCGGCCGGACACGGATCGATGGTGCACGACCAGAACGCCGTCACCGCCGTCGCCGAGGCGGTCGCCCGGCTGGGCCGGCATCAGTTCCCGCTCGTGCTGACCGATACCGTCGCCCAGTTCCTGGCCGCCGTCCAGGAGGAGACCGGGCTGACGTTCGACGTCTCGTCGGGCGATCTGGCCGGAGCGATCGAAAAGCTCGGCCCCATGGCGCGCATGCTCAAGGCCGTGCTGCAGGACACCGCGAACCCGACGATGCTCAAGGCCGGGTACAAGGCCAACGTCGTCCCGGCGGTGGCGGAAGCGGTGGTCGACTGCCGAATTCTTCCGGGCCGTAAAGCGGCGTTCGAAGCCGAGATCGACGAACTGCTGGGGCCCGACGTCACGCGCGAGTGGATCAAGGACTTCGAGTCGTACGAGACCAGCTTCGACGGCGACCTGGTCGACGCGATGAACGCCGCCGTGCTGGCCCTTGACCCCGAGGGACGCACGGTGCCCTACATGCTTTCCGGCGGTACCGACGCAAAGTCCTTCGCCCGCTTGGGTATTCGTTGTTTTGGTTTCAGCCCGCTGCGGTTGCCGCCGGACCTCGACTTCACCGCGCTGTTCCACGGGGTCGACGAGCGGGTACCCGTGGATGCGCTGAGGTTCGGCACCGATGTGCTGGAACACTTCCTGACACACTGCTGAAGACACGACAGGTAACGAGAGGATCGCCCATGAGCACCGCGCCCGACCCGTACGCCGCGCTGCCGCAGCTGCCGACGTTCACGCTGACATCGGAATCGGTCACCGACGGCCAGTCGCTGGCCCAGCCGCAGGTCAGCGGGATCATGGGCGCGGGCGGAGAAGATGTCAGCCCGCAGTTGAGCTGGTCGGGATTCCCGGGGGAGACCCGCAGCTTCGCCGTTACCGTCTACGACCCCGACGCGCCGACGGCCTCGGGATTCTGGCATTGGGCGTTGGCCAACCTGCCCGCCGACGTCACCGAGCTGCCCGCGGGCGCCGGCGACGGCAGCGACCTGCCCGGAGGAGCGCTCACCCTGGTCAACGACGCGGGCATGCGCCGCTACATCGGTGCCGCTCCGCCGCCGGGGCACGGGCCGCACCGCTACTACATCGCGGTGCACGCGGTCGACGTCGACAAGCTCGACCTTGGCGAGGACGCCAGCCCCGCATACCTCGGCTTCAACCTGTTCCAGCACGCGATCGCGCGCGCCGTCATCCACGGCATCTACGAGCAGAAGTAGCTCGCGCCGACTTGTCGGCGGGCGGTTGTATCATTCGAACATGCGTTCGAGTGATTGGAAAGTGATTCAGACCGATATCGACGCGTTGAGCGCGGTCGTCTCGCGCTTCCAGCGGCATTCGTATGAGGCGTTGACGCCCGCGAAGCTGGCTGAAGTGCTGGAAGAGCGCGCGTTTGTCATTGGCCAGCTGGATGCGCTCACGTATGAGCTGCGCAGCCCGTTCGCACGGCCGAATGGGCGGCGCACATGACCTTGACGGACCGTGAGCAGATTCAGGCCGACGTTGACGCGTTGTGCGCTGTGGCTACTCGTTTCCAGGATCATGCGTATGCGGCGCTGACCAACCCGGAACGCTTGGGGATATTGGAGAAACTCGAAGGCGTAACACGGAAACTCCAGACGCCAAGTCACCAGCTCATCAATCAGCTTGGTGAGCAAGCGGATTCGGCAGAGCTGGGCGGCAAGCTGAGCTGGGCGTTGGCCGATCGGCTGAACATCACCCGTGGGGAGGCCAGCCGCCGCATCGCTGAGGCAGCCGAACTGGGTCCGCGGCGGGCGCTGTCCGGTGAGCCGTTGGCGCCGGTGCTGCCCGCCACCGCCGCGGCCCAACGCGCCGGTGCCATCGGGCCCGACCACGTGGCGGTGATCCGGCGGTTTTTCCACCAGCTGCCCGACTCCGTCGACGTGGGCACTCGTGCGGAGGCCGAGAAGGACTTGGCGGTCCGGGCCGCCGGGTTTCGCCCCGACACGCTCGCCAAGCTCGCCCGCCGTCTGATGGACTGCCTCAACCCCGACGGCAGCTACACCGACGCCGACCGGGCGCGCGCCCGCGGGCTGGTGCTGGGAAACCAGCAGGCCGACGGCATGTCAAAGCTGAGCGGGTGGTTGACGCCAGAAGCGCGCGCCAGCTGGGAGGCGGCGCTGGCCAAGCTGGCCGCGCCCGGGATGTGCAACCCCGACGATGAGACGCCGGTCGTGGACGGCGCACCGCCAGAAGAGGCGGTGCGGCGCGACACCCGCACGGCCGCCCAGCGCAACCACGACGGCCTCAACGCCGCCCTGCGTGCGTTGTTGGCCAGCGGCACCCTGGGCCGGCACAACGGATTGCCGGCGGCCATCGTCGTGACGACTACACTCACCGAGTTGGAAGCCGCCGCGGGCAGGGGCTTGACCGGAGGGGGCACCATCCTGCCCATGTCCGATGTGATCCGCCTGGCGCGGCATGCCCACCACTATTTGGCGGTCTTCGACAAGGGCAAGCCGCTGGCGCTGTATCACGGCAAGCGCCTGGCCTCGCCGGGTCAGCGAATTGTCTTGTACGCCAAGGATCGCGGCTGTTCGCATCCGGGTTGCGACGTGCCGGGCTATTACTGCGAAGTCCACCACGTCGAGGACTGGGCCAGCACCCGCCGCACTGACATCGATCAGCTCACCCTGGCGTGCGGGCCGCACCACCGGCTGCTGGAGAAGGGGTGGGCCACCCGAAAACGCGCGAACGGCGAAACGGAATGGATCCCGCCGCCGCACCTGAATCGCGGGCAGCCCCGCGTCAACACTTTCCACCATCCCGAACGGGTCCTGGCCGAACAAGACGAAGAGGACCAGGACGACGAGGACGACGCGGCGGGCGCGGCTTAACTCGCCGCCCCGCCGGGGTCAGGCGCGGCCGACCCGACGGCGTCGCTCAGCGAGGCGAACCCGCCGTCGCGCAGCCGGCGGGCGATGCCGTCGTGAATGCGCTTGGGCCACAAGCCCCCTCCGTAGATGAAGCCGGTGTAGCCCTGCAACAGCGACGCGCCCGCGGTGATCCGCTCCCACGCGTCGTCGGCCGTCTCGATGCCGCCGACGCTGATCAGCACCAGGCGATCGCCGACTCGGGCGTATAGCCGGCGCAGCACCTCGGTGGCGAGCCCCGCCACCGGCGGCCCGGAGATGCCACCCGGGCCCAGCGCGTCCACCCCGGGCGTCCGCAGGCCCTGGCGCGACACGGTGGTGTTGGTGGCGACGATCCCGGCCAGGCCCAGCTCGACGGCCAGGTCGGCGACGGCGTCCAGGTCGGCGTCGGAAAGGTCGGGCGCGATCTTCACCAGCACCGGCGTCGACGTCTCGGCGAGGACGGCGGACAGGATGGGCCGCAGCGACTCGACGGCCTGCAAGTCGCGCAGCCCGGGGGTGTTCGGCGAGCTGACGTTGACCACCAGATAGGACGCCAGGGGCCCGACCAGCCGCGCGCTGGCCCGATAGTCGTCGACGGCGGCGGCGGCCGGGGTGGTCTTCGTCTTGCCGATGTTGACCCCGATCGGGATGTCGGGCCGGTGCCGCGCGAGCTGGATCGCCAGCGCGCCTGCGCCGAGGTTGTTGAATCCCATGCGGTTCAGCAGGGCGCGGTCGGCGGGCAGCCGGAACATGCGCGGGGCGGGATTGCCGGGCTGCGCGTTGGCTGTCACGGTTCCCACCTCGGCGTACCCGAACCCGAGCGCGCCCCAGGTCAGTAGCCCCAGGCCGTCCTTGTCGAAGCCGGCGGCCAGCCCGAGCGGCCCGGGGAAGCGGACCCCGAACACCGTGCTCGCCAGCACCGGATCGGTGGGTCCGAGCAGCCGGTGCAACAACCGGCGTGCCGCGGCGACGGCGGTGGCGCCGCGCAGCACCCCGAAGACCAGCGTGTGGATGCGTTCGGGCGGAACCAGGAAGAACAGCCGTCGCAGCAGGCCGTACACCATGCCGTCGCTGGCCACCGTCACAGTTCCGGCTGGTCGGGCCGCCGGTTATCCAGCCGAGACTTCTTGCGGCGCAACAGAACCCGCCTGCTACCGTCGGTGTACAGCCGCACCCGGGTCAGCTCCCAGCCGCGGTACTCGGCCTCGATCGACAACCGGGTGGACGCGCTGAGTCGGGTCACTTCCGGGGGCAGCCGCAGCGGCACCCATTCGTAGTCGTCGGACAACTCGCTGTCCCAGCCCGCGGGCAACTGGCTTCGGCGCGGCGCGGTCAACGCGGCCCCGCCGCGTGTTCGATGACCTGCACCCCCGCACCGGACCCCGACACCACGTACAACGTGTCCGACGCTTCGTCGAAGGCAAGCGAGTTGGGTTGCTGCACGGTTGGGTAACGCACCTTTTCGACGGGAATTCCGGTGGACAGATCGTAACCAACCACGATATTCGAAGCGGTCTGGGTTACCCAGCTCAACTCGCGGGATCCGGCCAGGGCGTACGGCGCCTGGGGCACCGGATAGGCCTGCCGCAAGATCAGCGGGTCGACCCCGTAGACCAGCAGCTGGCCGCCGCGGGTGTCGGCGACCAGAACCCGGCCCCACGGGTCCGCGGCCATGGTGGTTGCGCCTTCGCCCGCCCGCAGCGCCTGTTGAACCTGGCCGTCGCCGCCGATCGTCGTGACGGAGGTCTGCCCCCGGTCCAGCACCACCGTCGTATTCCCTTGGGTCGCAAGCCAATCGACCCGCGTGAAAATCTTGCTCCGGCTGCCGACGGCCGCGCTGCCGGCGGCGCCCGGGGTCGGCGAGGCGAGGGTGTAGACGGCCCCGTCGGCGCTGCCCAGCACCAGCTTGCCGTCGGCGCGCAGGGCCACCGCGGTGAAATCGGCCTGCGAAGCGTCGGCGACGTTCACCCGCGCCGCGCGGCCCGTGGACAGGTCGACCACGAAATAGCCACCCCGCGCGGCGAGGAACAGGGTGCCGCGGCCGTCGTCGGTCAACGCGGTCGCCGGCCCGGGCAGGCCGACGACCCGCGGCGCGGCGCTCGTGCCACCGAACACGGTGACGGTGGCCGGTCCCTTGGGATCGGCGCCGGGCGCCAGCACCGCAAGCTGGTGAGTGCCGCCGTCGAAGGCCGCCGCGGCGGCGTGGGCGGCCATCGGGCGGACCTGCCCGGCCGGCTGTTGTGACGCCGGCGGCGACACCGCGGCCACGGCCGGTTCGATGGTGGGCGGCGCCGATTTGAATGTATTGGACGAACATCCCACGACCGCGGCCAGCAAAAGCGCGACGCCGAGCACACCGTGATGCACTGGCGGTTTACTGCGCATGTGTCCTGACAGCAATGATCATCCCTCGCGTAGCGCCGGTGGAGTTCCCAGGTTAAGGAACGCCTTCGCATCCAATATGGCCATGTCGCCGACATCAAGCCCCGCGGGCGAGGTATCGTCGCCTCATGGCCGTCACCGTTGACCGGCATATCGCGGAGAAAGAGTTTGCTGTCGAGGACATGTCGACAGGCATTTTCGCCAGCGGCTATGGACATGTCGGTGATGGGCGCAGTTTTTCGTTCCATATCGAACACCGCTCGTTGGTCGTCGAAATTTACCGACCACGCCTTGCCGGGCCGGTTCCCCAGGCCGATGAGGTGGTCGCCACGGCCGTCCGCAGCCTGGTCGAGATCGACCTGACCGACGAGCGCAGCCTGATCGCCGCCGTGCGCGACTCGGTGGCGCATGCGACGCCCGTCTCGCCGTAGCCGTTAGCCCGCCCGCACCGGGTACGGTCGTGGTCGTGGTTGCGCCAACCTCTCCGATGCCCCGGTTGGGCCGCGCGGGATGACGGTCATCCTGTTGCGGCACGGCCGATCCAGCTCGAACACGGCCGGCGTCTTGGCGGGCCGCTCGGAGGGCGTCGACCTCGATGACAAGGGCCGCGATCAGGCCGCCGGGTTGATCGACCGGATCGGCGACCTGCCCATCCGCGCGTTGATCAGTTCGCCGTTGCTGCGGTGCCGGCGCACCCTCGAGCCGCTCGCCGAGGCGCTCTGCCTGGAGCCGCTGATCGATGATCGGCTGGCCGAAGTGGACTACGGGGACTGGACCGGCCGCAAGATCGCCGAGCTGGCCGCCGAGCCGCTGTGGCGGGTCGTGCAGGCGCACGCGAGCGCGGCGGTGTTCCCCGGCGGCGAGGGGCTGGCGCAGGTGCAGGCGCGCGCGGTGGCCGCCGTCCGGGAACACGATCGCCGGCTGGCCGCCAAGCACGGCGGCGACGCCCTGTGGGTGGCCTGCACTCACGGTGATGTCATCAAGGCGGTCGTCGCCGACGCCTACGGCATGCACCTGGACGCGTTCCAGCGGGTGACCGCCGACCCGGCTTCGGTGAGCGTGATCCGCTACACCGAATTGCGCCCGTTTGTGTTGCACGTCAACCACACCGGAGCGAAATTGGCTGCGGCGCTGCGGGCGGGCCCACCGCCGCAGGATGAGGCCCAGGATGGGTCGCGGGCCAAGACGGACGGCGAGTCCCCGGCGGCACCAACGGAACAGCCGGCCGCGGTCGTGCCGTCCGGCGACGCGGTGGTCGGCGGCTCGACTGATTAATTCCGCTTAAAACAGGCGGGGCGGGGCAATCGGATCGCACGGCGAAGGCAACAGCCGGTATTTTGGAGGTGCCATGGCCCGCGCAATTCACGTCTTCCGCACACCCGACCGCTTCGTGGCCGGGACCGTTGGTCAGCCCGGAAACCGCACCTTCTACATCCAGGCGGCGCACGACTCGCGGGTGGTGTCGGTGGTCCTGGAGAAGCAGCAGGTTGCGGTGCTGGCCGAGCGCATCGGTGCGCTGCTGCTGGAGGTGAATCGCCGGTTCGGCACGCCGGTCCCCCCGGAGCCGGCCGAGGTGGACGACCTGAACCCGTTGATCACACCGGTGGATGCCGAGTTCCGGGTCGGAACCATGGGGCTGGGCTGGGATTCGGAGGCCCAGACCGTGGTGGTCGAGTTGCTGGCCGTCACCGACGCCGAGTTCGACGCGTCGGTGGTGCTCGACGACACCGAAGAGGGCCCCGACGCGGTGCGGGTGTTCCTGACGCCGGAGTCGGCGCGGCAGTTCGCGACGCGCTCCAACCGCGTCATCTCGGCGGGGCGTCCGCCGTGCCCGCTGTGCGACGAGCCGTTGGACCCGGAGGGCCATATCTGCGCACGCGCCAACGGTTATCGGCGCAGTGCGCTGCTCGGGCCTGACGATGAACTTGAGGCCTGACGACCGTGAGGTGTTGCGGAACGGCGAGCTGACGGTCATCGGACGCATCCGCTCCGCCAGCAACGCCACCTTCCTGTGCGAGTCCACGCTCGGCGAAGCGACCGTGCACTGCGTCTACAAGCCGATCTCCGGGGAGGCCCCGCTGTGGGATTTTCCCGACGGAACGCTGGCCGGCCGGGAACTCGGCGCCTACCTGATCTCGACGCAGCTGGGGTGGAACCTGGTGCCGTACACCATCATTCGCCACGGGCCGGCGGGGCCGGGCATGCTGCAGCAGTGGGTGCAGCAGCCCGGGGACGCGGTGGACAGCGATCCACGGCCGGGGCCGGACCTGGTCGACCTGTTTCCCGCCGGCAGCCAGCAGCCGGGATACCTGCCCGTGCTGCGCGCCTACGACTACGCCGGTGACGAGGTCATCCTGATGCACGCCGACGACATCCGGCTGCGGCGGATGGCGGTGTTCGACGTGCTGGTCAACAACGCCGACCGCAAGGGCGGCCACGTCCTGCGCGACCTGGACGGCCACATTTTCGGGGTCGACCACGGCGTGTGCCTGCACGTCGAGAACAAGCTGCGCACGGTGCTGTGGGGCTGGGCCGGCAAGCCGATCGACGACCAAACCCTGAAGGCGGTCGCCGGCCTGGCCGACGCCGTGGGCGCGGAGCTGGGGGATGCGCTGGCCGAGCACATCACCCGGGCGGAGATCGCCGCGTTGCGCAAACGGGCGCACGCGCTGTTGAACGATCCGGTGATGCCGGTTCCCAACCGGCACCGGCCCATTCCGTGGCCGGCCTTCTAAGGCGATGCCACGGGTTCAAACGGCGCAGGGGCCGTCGGAGATACTGATTCGGTGAGCCAGGGCCCGGACGAGCTGACCGACGCCGCACTGGCTGCCGAACTCGCCGCCGACGCCGGGGAACTGTTGCTGAAAGTGCGCGACGAGGTCGGCTTCGGTCACCCGTGGGCGTTGGGCGACGCCGGTGATGCCCTGGCCAACGAGCTGATCCTGCGGCGGCTGCGCGACGAGCGCCCCGACGACGCGGTGCTCAGCGAGGAGGCCTACGACGACCTGGTCCGGCTCAAACGCGACCGGGTGTGGATCATCGACCCGCTGGACGGCACCCGGGAGTTCTCCACGCCCGGCCGCGACGACTGGGCGGTGCACATCGCGCTGTGGCAACGTCCCACCGGCGACCCCGCCAACGGCCGCCGGGAGATCACCGACGCCGCGGTGTCGCTGCCGGCCCGCGGGAACACGGTGTACCGCACCGACACCGTGACCGCCGACGCCGCGCGCGTCGGCATCCCGCACACGCTGCGGATCGCCGTGAGCGCCAGCCGGCCGCCCTTCGTGTTGCACCGCATGCGCCAGTCGCTGGCGATCCAGCCGGTGGCGATCGGGTCGGCGGGGGCCAAGGCGATGGCCATCATCGACGGCGACGTCGACGCCTACCTGCACGCGGGCGGCCAATGGGAATGGGACAACGCGGCGCCGGCCGGGGTCGTGATGGCCGCTGGCATGCACGCCTCGCGGCTGGACGGTTCGCCCATGCGCTACAACCAGTTCGATCCGTACCTGCCCGACTTCGTGATGTGTCGTGCCGAGGTGGCGCCGATCCTGCTCGCCGCCATCCGCGACGCGTGGCGCTGAGCCAGCGCGTTTAGAGTCGTTGGCATGCAGTCGTGGGCGTCCCCGCCGGTTCCGGTTTTGCCGGGACGTGGGCCGGAGCTCCGGCTGTTCGACACCTCCGATCGTCAGGTGCGCCCGGTGGCGTCCGCCACTGGCCCTGGTTCGGACGCGACCATGTACGTCTGCGGCATCACCCCGTACGACTCCACCCATCTCGGCCACGCGGCGACGTACCTGACCTTTGACCTGGTGTATCGGCAGTGGCTGGACCTGGGCCACACCGTGCACTACGTGCAGAACGTCACCGACGTCGACGATCCGCTCTTCGAGCGGGCCCTCCGCGACGGTGTCGACTGGCGGGAGCTGGGCGATCGCGAGGTCGCCCGGTTCCGCGAGGACATGGCGGCGTTGCGGGTCCTGCCGCCGCGCGATTACGTCGCGGCCACCCAGGCGATCCCCGAGGTGGTCGAGCTGGTCGAGAAGATGCTGGCCTCGGGCGCGGCCTACGTGCTGGACGGCGATTACCCCGACGTCTACTACCGGGCCGACGCCACCCCGCAGTTCGGCTACGAGTCCGGCTACGACCGCGAAACCATGCTGCGGCTGTTCGGGGAGCGCGGCGGCGACCCGGACCGGCAGGGCAAGAGCGACGAGCTCGACGCGCTGCTGTGGCGGGCCGCACGACCGGGCGAACCGAGCTGGCCGGCACCGTTCGGCGACGGCCGGCCGGGCTGGCATGTGGAGTGCGCGGCGATCGCGCTCAGCCGCATCGGCAGCGGCTTGGACATCCAGGGCGGCGGGAGCGACCTGATCTTCCCGCATCACGAGTTCACCGCCGCGCACGCCGAATGTGTCCGTGGCGAACGGCGATTCGCCCGGCACTACGTGCACGCGGGCATGATCGGCTGGGACGGGCACAAGATGTCCAAGAGCCGCGGCAACCTGGTGCTGGTGTCGACGTTGCGGGCGCAGGGCATCGCGCCGGCGGCCATCCGGCTGGGCCTGCTGTCCGGGCATTACCGCGCGGACCGGTTCTGGAGCCAGCAGGTGCTCGACGAGGCCACCGCCCGCCTGGGGCGCTGGCGCAGCGCGACGGCGCTGCCCGCCGGCCCGGACGCCGCCGACGTGATCGCGCGGGTGCGCCAATACCTGGCCGACGACCTGAACACACCCAAAGCGCTTGCGGCGCTTGATGGTTGGACCACCGACGCGCTCGAATACGGTGGTCACGACGTGGACGCGCCGAAGCTGGTGGCCACCGCGATCGACGCGCTGCTTGGGGTGGAACTGTGAAAGCGGTACTTTGACGCCCATGACGTCGCTGCAGGACAAAGTCGTTTTCATCACCGGCGGTGCTCGGGGAATCGGTGCCGAGGTGGCCCGCCGGTTGCGCGACAAGGGCGCCAAGCTCGTGCTCACCGATCTCAACGACGCCGAGCTGAGCGCACTGGCCGCCGAACTGGGCGAGGACCGCGTGCTGACCGCCGTCGCCGACGTGCGTGACCTGCCTGCGATGCAGGCGGCCGCGGCCCAGGCCGTCGAACGGTTCGGCGGCATCGATGTCGTCGTGGCCAACGCCGGCATCGCCAGTTACGGGTCGGTGCTGCAGGTCGACCCCGAGGCGTTCAAGCGGGTTCTGGACATCAACGTCCTCGGCGTCTTCAACACCGTGCGGGCCACGTTGCCGGCGGTGATCGAGACCCGCGGCTACGTGCTGATCGTCTCGTCGCTGGCCGCGTACGCGGCGTGTCCGGGGCTGGCCCCCTACAACGCGTCGAAGGCCGGCGTGGAGATTCTCGCCAACGCGTTGCGGCTGGAGGTGGCGCACCGCGGCGTCGCGGTCGGGTCGTCGCACATGTCGTGGATCGACACCGCGCTGGTTCGCGACAGCGAGGCCGACCTGCCCGCCTTCGGCAAGCTGCTGGCCAGCTTCCCGTGGCCGCTGAACAAGACCACCACCGTCGCGAAATGCGCGGACGCGTTCGTCAAGGGCATCGAGGGCCGTCGCAACCGGGTCTACTGCCCCAGCTGGGTGGCCGCGTTCCGCTGGATCAAGCCGGTGCTGTCCACCTCGGTCGGCGAGTTGCCGCTGCACAAGCCGACGTCGGAGCTGCTGCCCGAACTGGACGCCCAGGTCGCGGCGCTCGGGCGGTCCACCAGCGCCTACAACCAGGGACTGGGCAAGAAGGTTTAGCCCGATGGCGGCGACCCGCTGCACTCGGCGTCGCCGAGTTTGCGATCGCCGCTAGCCCGATGGCGGCGACCCGCTGCACTCGGCGTCGCCGAGTTTGCGATCGCCGCTAGCGCCCGAAGCCGGGCCGGCGGCGGCGCAGATACCGCTCGAACTCGGCGGCCAGCGCGTCGCCGTCGATCTTGCCCAGCGCCTCGTTCATGTCGACCTCCGCATCGCCGCGCTGTTCTAGCGACAGCACGTATTCGGCCAGGTCCTCGTCCTCGGCGGCCATCTCGGTGATGGCCTGCTCCCACTCCTCGGCGTCGGTCGGCAGGTCGGCCAGCGGCACCTCGATGTCGAGCACGTCCTCGACGCGGCGCAGCAACGCCACCGTCGCCTTCGGGTTGGGCGGCTGAGACACGTAGTGCGGCACGGCCGCCCAGAACGTCACGGCGGGGATCCCGGCGGCCACGCAGGCGTCCTGGAACACCCCGGCGATGCCGGTCGGTCCCTCGTAGCGGCTCTCCTCGAGCCCGAAGCGTTTGGCCGATTCGGGGGAGTACGCCGCGCCCGACACCGGAACCGGCCGGGTGTGCGGCGTGTCAGCCAGCAGGGCCCCCAGGATGACCACGGTGTCCACGTTGAGTTTGTCGGCGATGGCGACCAGCTCGGCGCAGAAGGTGCGCCAGCGCATGTTGGGTTCCACGCCGTGCATCAACACCACGTCGCGGTCGCTGCCCGGCGGCCGGCAGTGGGAGATGCGCATCGCCGGCCACACCAGCTCCCGGGTCACCCCGTCGACCTGCCGAATGACCGGGCGGTTCACCTGATAGTCGTAGTACGCCTCGTCGTCGATCTCCAGGATCGGGTCGGCTTCCCAGATGGCCTCGAGGTGCTCGAGCGCGTCACTGGCCGCGTCGCCGGCGTCGTTCCAGCCCTCGAACGCCGCCACGACGATGGTGTTGTGCAGCTCGGGCAGTTTGGCTTCACCGAAGGGTGGGCCATCGGACGGGGTCACAGAATCAGCGTACGGCCTTTGCGGCCGATGTTCGGCCTTCCCCGGCAGGGACCCGTCATCCTCCGGGGGCATTCCCTTCCGACGACTATCCTGAATGGGGTGACTGCCGACCTGACCCGGGACGACGTCAACCACCGGCGACCCGGTCGAGACGAAATACGCTCGGCGTCAAACTGGTTAACCTTGGCAAATACCCCGTGGCCGACAGGATCCGCGAGCCGTCGGTCGCGGCGATTGGGTTGGGCGTCCAGACGTCGAGCGACAACGTAGACTTTTCACCGTCGAGAGGCGTTGCAACGGATCCGGGTCCCCCGTCGGTATCCGCCACGCTCGGCAGAGTCGACGTTGTTGACGAGAAGGACGCCTTCCGCTACGGAAGGAACGTACGTGAGCGCCGCTGATACGAAGACATTCGCGCCGAACATCCGTCCCGACTGCACCGACGACCTGACGGCAGCCCTGCGTCAGCGGATCATGGTGATCGACGGCGCGATGGGCACGGCGATCCAGCGGGACCGGCCGGACGAGGCCGGCTACCGCGGGGAGCGGTTCAAGGACTGGCCGAGCGATCTCGTCGGCAACAACGATCTGCTCAGCCTGACGCAGCCGCACATCATCGAGGGGATCCATCGCGAGTACCTCGAGGCGGGCGCCGACATCCTCGAGACCAACACGTTCAACGCGAACGCGATCTCGCTGTCCGACTACGGCATGCAGGAACTGAGCTACGAGCTGAACTACGCCGGCGCCGCACTTGCGCGGGCGGCGGCCGACGAGTTCAGCACCCCGGACAAGCCCCGCTACGTCGCCGGCGCCCTCGGGCCGACCACGCGGACCGCGTCGATCTCGCCGGACGTCAACGATCCCGGGGCGCGCAACGTCTCGTACGACCAGCTGGTCGCCGCCTACCTCGACGCCGCCCGCGGCCTGGTCGACGGTGGTGCCGACCTCATCATCGTCGAGACGATCTTCGACACGCTGAACGCCAAGGCGGCGGTGTTCGCCATCGAGACCCTGTTCGAGGAACGCGGGCGCCGCTGGCCGGTGATCATCTCGGGCACCATCACCGACGCTTCCGGGCGGACGTTGTCCGGTCAGGTCACCGAGGCCTTCTGGAACTCGATCAGGCACGCCCGGCCGATCGCGGTCGGGCTCAACTGCGCCCTGGGTGCGCCGGAGATGAGGCCGTACATCGCGGAGATGTCGCGCATCGCGGACACTTTCGTCTCGTGCTACCCGAACGCCGGTCTGCCCAACGCCTTTGGCGAGTACGACGAGTTCCCGACGCGGCAGGCCGGCTACATCGCCGAATTCGCTGACGCCGGGCTGGTGAACCTGGTCGGTGGTTGCTGCGGGACGACGCCGGCGCACATCGCCGAGATCGCCAAGGTCGTCGAGGGGAAGCCGCCGCGGGACGTGCCGGAGATTCCGGTGGCCACCCGCCTCGCCGGCCTGGAGCCGCTCAACATCACCGACGACTCGCTGTTCGTCAACATCGGTGAGCGCACCAACATCACCGGTTCGGCCCGGTTCCGCAACCTGATCAAGGCCGAGGACTACGACACCGCGCTGTCGGTTGCGCTGCAGCAGGTCGAGGTCGGCGCGCAGGTCATCGATATCAACATGGACGAGGGCATGATCGACGGCGTCGCCGCGATGGACCGGTTCACCAAGCTGATCGCGGCCGAGCCGGACATCAGCCGCGTCCCGGTGATGATCGACTCGTCCAAGTGGGAGGTCATCGAGGCGGGCCTGAAGAACGTGCAGGGCAAGCCGATCGTCAACTCGATCTCCATGAAGGAGGGCGAGGAGAAGTTCATCCGCGAGGCGCGGTTGTGCCGCAAGTACGGGGCGGCCGTCGTCGTGATGGCCTTCGACGAGCAGGGCCAGGCCGACAACCTGGAGCGCCGCAAGGAGATCTGCGGTCGCGCCTACCGGATCCTGACCGAACAGGTCGGCTTCCCGCCCGAGGACATCATCTTCGACCCGAACTGCTTCGCGCTGGCGACCGGTATCGAGGAACACGCGTCCTACGGGATCGACTTCATCGAGGCCTGCGCCTGGATCAAGGAGAACCTGCCCGGCGTGCACCTCTCCGGCGGCATCTCGAACGTGTCGTTCTCGTTCCGGGGCAACAACCCCGTCCGCGAGGCCATCCACTCGGTGTTCCTGTTCCACGCCATCAAGGCCGGTCTGGACATGGGCATCGTCAACGCGGGTGCGCTGGTGCCCTACGACTCGATCGACCCCGAACTGCGGGAGCGCATCGAGGACGTCGTGCTGAACCGCCGCGAGGACGCGGCCGAACGACTCCTGGAAATCGCGGAGCGGTTCAACAGTTCGGAAAAGTCCGAGGACCCGGCGGCCGCCGAGTGGCGCGGCCTGCCGGTCCGCGAGCGGATCACCCACGCCCTGGTCAAGGGCATCGACGCGCACGTCGACGAGGACACCGAGGAACTGCGGGCCGAGATCGCCGCCGCGGGTGGTCGCCCGATCGAGGTGATCGAGGGCCCGCTGATGGACGGCATGAACGTCGTCGGCGACCTTTTCGGCTCGGGCAAGATGTTCCTGCCCCAGGTGGTGAAGTCGGCCCGCGTGATGAAGAAGGCCGTGGCGTACCTGCTGCCGTTCATCGAGGAGGAGAAGGAGCAGAACGGCACCGCGGCGGCGAAGGACACCAACGGCACCATCGTGATGGCGACGGTGAAGGGCGACGTCCACGACATCGGCAAGAATATCGTCGGGGTTGTCTTGCAGTGCAACAACTTTGAGGTGATCGATCTCGGTGTGATGGTGCCCGCGAGCAAGATCCTGGATGCGGCGAAGGAACACAACGCCGACATCATCGGGCTGTCCGGCCTGATCACTCCCTCGCTGGACGAGATGGTCAACTTCGCCGCGGAGATGGAACGCGAGGGCTTGGAGATCCCGCTGCTGATCGGCGGCGCGACCACCTCCCGCGCCCACACCGCGGTGAAGGTGGCGCCGCGCCGTTCCGGGCCGGTGGTTTGGGTCAAGGACGCGTCGCGCTCGGTGCCGGTCGCCGCGGCGCTGCTCGACGACAAGCAGCGTCCTGGCCTGCTCGAGGCCACCGAGGCCGACTACGCATCGCTGCGGGAACGGCACGCGCAAAAGAACGAGCGGCCGATGCTGACCCTGGAGAAGGCTCGGGCGAACCGGACGCCGGTCGAGTGGGACGGCTACACGCCGCCGGTGCCCGCGATCGGTGCGGTAGTACGGGAATTTCAGGACTACGACCTCGCCGAGTTGCGCGAATACATCGACTGGCAGCCGTTCTTCAACGCCTGGGAGATGAAGGGCCGCTTCCCCGACATTCTCAACAACCCGGCCTCGGGCGAAGCCGCCCGCAAGCTGTACGACGACGCCCAGCAGATGCTCGACACCGCGATCAAGGAGAAGTGGCTGACCGCCAACGGGGTGATCGGGTTCTTCCCGGCCAACGCCGTCGGCGACGACATCGAGGTCTACACCGACGACACCCGCTCCGAGGTGCTGACCACGCTGCACAACCTGCGCCAGCAGGGCGAGCACCGCGACGGCATCCCCAACCGGTCGTTGGGCGACTACATCGCGCCCAAGGACACCGGCCTGGCCGACTACGTGGGCGCCTTCGCCGTCACCGCGGGGCTCGGCAGCCAGGAGAAGATCGCGGAGTTCAAGGCGGCGCTCGACGACTACAGCGCGATCCTGCTGGAATCGGTCGCCGACCGGCTGGCCGAGGCGTTCGCCGAGCGGATGCACCAACGAGTTCGCAAGGAGTTCTGGGGATTCCAGCCGGACGAGCAGCTGGACAACGAGGCGCTCATCGACGAGAAGTACGTGGGAATCCGCCCCGCGCCCGGCTACCCGGCCTGCCCGGAGCACACCGAGAAGGTGACGCTGTGGAAGCTGATGAATGTCAAGGAGCGGACCGGCATCGAGCTCACCGAGTCGATGGCGATGTGGCCCGGCGCGGCCGTCAGCGGCTGGTACTTCTCGCACCCCCAGTCGCAGTACTTTGTGGTCGGCCGGCTGGGCCAGGACCAGGTCGCCGACTACGCGAAGCGCAAGGGCTGGACCTTGAAGGAAGCCGAACGCTGGCTCGCGCCCAACCTCGGCTACAACCCGGAGGATTGATCCAGAGTTGAACCGCATCGCCGATATCGCCACCGACATTGTCGCCGAAGCCGTCAATGTCACGGTCCTGCACGTCCGACGCATCGTCGGGGCGCTGGGTACCGCGGTCGACCGCACGAAGCGCGAGGTTGGCGATTTAGCCTGGGATTACGGCGATTTGGCGGCCAGCGTCCGTTCCTCGGCCCGCCGCAGCCGCACGTCCACCGGGGGCGACGGCCAGGTGACGCACGGCGAGTGCGGCGCCGACGTGATATCGATCGATCGGCGTCGTCGAAAGGCCAACTGAGACAACGCCCATAGGTGCAGGCCCTAGATGTGCAGCACGGAACCCAAGGCGGACAGCGGGATATGCGCTTGCACCGTGCCCCCGTCCATGAACCACTGCATGGCACCGGGCGTGAAGTTGAGCGGCTCGTCGTGAGCCACGGGGTAGTCCGGCATGTACAGGATCAATTCGTCCGGCGTCAACGCCCAGGCCTTGTAAGCCCCGGAGTAGACCTTGTCGGGAGTCCAACGGTCGAGGACAAACGGGTAGGTGCCCGGATCATGCGGTGGGGGAGCCTGATTGAGCGCCGTCTCAACGAACGGCGCGGCCACCGGCGGGATCGCGGTCAGCGGGTTTGACGTTGTCAGGTCGGCCAGCTGCACCCGACGGCCGCTTGCCATGTCGAATGTGAAGGTCCGGTAGGCGTTGTTCGGCTTTGGCCCGTCGGCGTGGTAATCCTCGTGGAACACCGCGCTGAGCAGGTTGCCGTGCCGGAACACTTCGAAGTTCTCCTCGCCGTAGCTGTCGGCGGCCATGCTGGTGTTCGCCGTCTTCCAGTTGGTGACCAGGGTTTTCAGATAATCGCGCACCACCGGGCCGGTAGTCGGGTTGTCGACCAGGTCCGGCACCGCGACCTTGATGTCCCGCACGGCTTTGCGTTCCGATGTGACCGAGGTGTGACAGTACTGGCCGTCCCAGTCGCCGCCCAGCTCCCCGCAAAATGAAGGAGCGGACGCACTTGCCGGGACGGCGGTGGAAATTGTTGTGGCAACTACCAATACGGCTGCCGTCGACAATTCCTTGAGCATCACATCATCCCGTCGGCTCAGAGGAGCTGGACTTTACTTGCCCGCCAGCGACCGTCGACCTTCTCCATGGTCATCTTGATCCTGCTGCGGTCGATGCGCGGGTCGGGAGCGGCGGTATTGGTGACGGTCTGGTCGATAAAGACCAGCACGACAACCCTATTGGTGGACGCCGACTGGACCGCCGAGTCCACCACGACGCCGTGCGCGGTCGCCTTGTTGTCGATCAGCAGCTGGCGAAGTTTGACGCTGGATTGGGTGTACATGTCCTTGAACTCGCCGGTCGCACCGTCGAGAACCTGCCGAAAGTTGTCGTCGACCTTGTTTGAATCGATGCTCGTCAGCACCTGCGCGTAGGCGATGGCCGCCTGTTGGGCCTGCTCGCCCGCGAGCCTGACTTGATGCTCTTGCCACTGCCGCCAGCCGAGGAACCCCGAAAGGGCAAGCGAGGCAATCAGCAGCATCGGCAGGGCACCGCGGCGCAGATAATGTTTCCAGGGCCGCTTGCGGCGCTCGGTATCGGGGCGCTTGCGCTTGAGCAACGCGCCCTCGCCCTCGCCCTCGTCCTCGCCCTCGCCCTCGCCCGTGGTCGTGTCGTCGAGACCAGCGCGCGCCTCGTCGGCGTCGTCGTCAGTGACGTCCGAAGCTGCGGCGCCCGAGTCCGCTTCGGCTTGCACGTCGGCCTTTGGGTTCTTCTTAGTGGTCACGGCCACGATCATCTCCTAGGGATCGGCTCGAATGGTTGGGGTTCAGTGGGGTGGTTCGATCGGCAGAGGCGGGCCACCGTAGGGGGTGGGAATGGTGTAGCGGCCCCGCGGGGTCGGATCTGTGCGCGCGCCCAGGTCGGCGCCCGGCGGCGGCCCGGCGGTGTCGTCGCCCCCGGGCCGGGGCGCGTTCTTGGCGCCGCGGATGGAGACGGCGGGGTCGTCGTCCCGGCAGTAGGTGTACATGAACGGTTCGTAGTAGTCGGCGGCCGAGGAGGCGTGCGACGGTGTCCCGTAGTCGCACACATAGCGGGGGTAGAGGTCGGCCGTCGCCCACACGCCTTGATCGTGAAAAGTGCTTGCGACGGCGTCCAATACCGATCCGCGGTAGTCGGGGAACAGCGCGTTGAGTGCGGGCACTCGCACATAGAGCAGCTGCGACATGGTGGCCATGCTGCCCAGCAACTGCACCATGGTGTCGGAATTGTCGGTGAAGAGATTGTCGACGGCGGACAGGGTGCGCGGCGTCTGCTCGGTCAACCGCCGATATCCGGTCTGCATCCGGGCGACGCCGGTGAGCGTCTGGTTGAGTTCCCTTGCGGCAGCGCCCAAGCCGGCGTTCTTGTCGTTTGCCAGGGTGAGAACGACCCGGCTGGTCTTGTTGATGCTGGTGGTTTGCGGCAGCACCGAATCGAGCGTCGAAAGCAGGAACGTGCCGCCGTCGACAATGGCGGTCAGCTTCGCCGGGCCTTCCTTGCTCAAGCTCAATTCCTTCTTGATCAATTCGATCTTGTGGGGGTCGACTTGGGCCAACAGTCCGTCGGCGTCACCGAGCAACTGCGCCAAGCTGACCGGGACGGTGGTGTGGTCCAAGGCGATGAGGCTGCCGTCGCGCAGATACGGCCCGGCATCCGAGGCGGCTTCGAAGTTGATGTACTGCTCGCCGGCCGGCGAGAGCGCGGACACGTGGACAACGCTGTTCGCCGGGATTCGCACCGTCGACGCGATGCTGGCGACTGCGTTCACACCGTTGTCGGTGATCTGCAAAGACTCGACACGACCAACGCGCACTCCGCGCAGCGCGACGTCTTGATTGGGCAGTAGGCCGCCGGAGTCGGGCAACTGCACGGTGACGCGGTAGGACGAGGCGAACGGCTTCACCCGCAGCGCGCCGATGAGCAGATAGGCGGTCGCAACGACCAGGATGAGCACTAATCCGGCCACCGATAGCCAGACCTGTTGCCGATGGCCGGTGCGTACCGCCCGGACGATGAGGTTGGCGACGTCGTCGATGGCGCGGGTCATGGGTTCGGTCCTGGCGGGGGTCCGGGGGCGACGTCGATTTGACCCGGAATGTTCGGGTCCGGAATGACCGGAACCTGCGGTGAGTTCGGGCCGCGGCCGACCACCCGCTCCTGCAGACGCCACAGCGTGTATTTGAGCGTGCCGACGAGCAGGTTCACGTTGTAGTGGTGTGGTCCGTGCAGCCCGATGTCACCGGGGAAACCGATGTCGGGTATCGACCCGAGCATGATCTTGTCGACGCCCACATTCACCGAAATCGAATTGCCCGCCGTGGATTTGACCAACGCGGGTATCAGCCGGTTCAGCGCGAGCCAGCTGGTGTCCGGGCTCACCGCAACGTCGTTGGCGGCCGCGGCGACCGTGTTCAGGTCGCGGATCAGGCTACGGCCGCTGGTGTCCGTCCCGCCGATCGAGGGAAACCTGGCCAGCAACCGGGACGTGTCACCCACCTGCACAGCCAGGTCGGCCAGCTGGGTGGTGTTGCCGGCCAGGGCCGAAGTGGCGGGACTGGCGGCCCCGACCAGGTCGCTGATGGTTTGGTTCTTGGCGTCGAGTTGGTCGGCCAGGCGCGACAATTGGCTCAATGCGGCGGTGATCTGATCCGACCGGGAATCCAACCGCCCGAGCAGCTCGTTGGACTTGCGGATCATGTCGCCGAACGCCTGGCCCTGGTCACCGGTTGCCTTGCCGAAGCCGTTGATGATGTTGGTGAAATTGCGAACTGCCCCCCCGTTCACCAGAATCGCCGCCGAGCTCAGCACGGACTCGACGGTCGCCGCCGCCGCCGTCGAATCCAGGCCGATGGTGTCCCCGTCCTTCAACGGGGGCCCGTCCGGATCGCCCGCGGCCGGCGGCTTCAGCGCGACGAACACGTCGCCCAACGGTGTCGCGGTGCGCAATTCGGCGGTGCTGCCGCGGGGCAGTTGCACGCCGTCGCGGATGCGCAGTCGCGTTACCGCGGTGTAATTGCGTGCCACCATCGATTCGAGCTGTCCGACATCGGCGCCGGCGAGCTTCACCTTGGCGTTCATCGGCAGGTTGAGCGCATTGGAGAAGACGGCGTTGAGCGAATAGCCTCCGGACCCCAGCCCCGGGGCCGGAAGGGGCAGGCTGGCAAGGCCGTTCGTGGCGCATCCCGCGGTAACCATTGCCGCGGCCGCCGCCGCCAGCATTGCCCGCATACCCGCTGCCATCATTTCTGCCCCATCGCGGCCATACCGTCCAGCACATAGGTCAATCCGAAGTCGGGACCGAAATCCTGGATCGTCCCGGTGCTGCAGCCGAGTTGCCGAAGGCCCATGAGGTTGCAGATCTCTTTGGTGTACTGACTGTCGAAAAGCAGCCGATCGGTTAGGAAGCGGGCACGCACGCTGCCGTTCGCACGGTCCACCATGTTGTAGGCGTTGTCAGCCACCAGCGGGGCCAGATCCAGAAGTTCGGCCAGGTCGCGCCGCTGGTCGGTCACCATCTGCAGCGTCGCGTTGCCGCCCCGCGCGGACTGCTTGATGTTGTCGCGGTTGGCGTCGAGCAGGTCGCCGGCGCGCTGGATCAGTTCGTTGAGCCTGCGGCCGGTGGTTCCGCTGCCGATGTCCTCGTCGGCCATGATCTGGCTGACTTGGTGGATGGTGGAGGCGAATTCGCGCAACTTCGTGTCATTGGCGGTCACGGCGTCGAACAGCGTGCTGATGTTCTTGACGATCGTGGTGATCTGCTCGCGAGTCGTCGCACCGCGGTCGCTGGACAAGCGCAGAGCCGTCGACAGTTCACCGAGCGCCGCTTTGATCTTCTCGCCGTTGCCCTTCACTACGTCGGTGCCGCCGCCCAGCACGTCGGCGACCGGACCGCCACCGCGGCCGTCGCCCTCGAGTGACTTGGTCACCTTGTCCAGAACATTGAGAACGCTGCTGAATTCGACGGGCGTCTTGGTCCGGGGCAATCCGATGGTGTCGTGGTTCTGAAGGGCCGGTCCGCCCCGATACGGCGGGGTGAGTTCGATTTGGCGGTCGGTGAGGATAGAGGTCGACACGGTGACCGCTTGCGCGGTGGCGGGAACTTTGACGTGGCGGTCGACGGTGAACTCGACCTCGACGTAGCCGCCCTTGGCCGTGATCTTGGTGATGTTGCCGACCGGCATGCCCAGCACCGCCACCGCATTGCCTTCGTATAGGCCTGAGGCGCTGTCGAATTGGGCGGTCAGGGTAATGCTGTCCTCGTCGGACCCCAGGTACCACCAACCGACGCCGATCGCCGCGGCGATCACCGCGATGGTGGCGGCGACGGCAAGCACCTTCGTTCTAAGCATGCCCGTGGACCTGTTCGCCCGGCGCCTCACTGGCAGTCCTTGAAGTACTGGATCATGCCGAATTGCTTGGCGCGGCCGCTGATTGCGCACATCCACGAGTCGATCAACGGAACGTTGGGGGCGTTGAAGTTGATCGCGTTGCCGTCGCCGGTGAGGTTGGCCGCTTCCCGGAAGAAGATCGGGCTGGTCTGCAGCATGCTGTGCAGCAGGTCGTCGTGTTGAGACATCAAGTTGGTGAAGTCGCGCATGTCCTTGATCAGCGATTCCAGGCCCGAGCGATCATTGACCACGACCTGACCCATGGTGTCGACAAGGCTGGACAGGGATCGCATCATCGCGTGGAAAACCGCTCGCCGCGCGACGAATTGGCCGAGCAGGTCTTGACCCTGGTCGACCAGATTTCCGATACCAGCCTGCTGGCGCCGCAGCGTGTTGGTCACCTGCTCCGTACTGCGCAACAGCTGTCCGAGTTGGTCCCGCCGGATCGCGATGATCGAGGACAGGGTGTGGATGTTTGAGATCGCCTGCGGCACAACGGCCGGCAGGCCCTCGAGCTGCTTGCCGAGCACCGCCAGCGATTGCGCGAACCTGTCGGAGTCGACCTGCTCGAAAGTGGTGCTGGCATCCTGCAATGCGGCCTGCAGGTCGTAGGGGACTTCCGTGTGCGCCAGGTCGAAGGTGTTGTCGGGCAGTCGCGCGGGGCCGTTGGGTTCCAATGCCAGGTAGCGCGAGCCCAGGATAGTTGTCACCTTGATCTGTGCCCGGGAGTCCTTGCCCAGGGTGATGTTGTCCCGGACCTTGAGCCCCGCCTCGACGTGGTCGCCAACGAGTTTCATGCTCGTGACGTTGCCCACCGGAATGCCCGCGACCACGATGGGGTTGCCGGGCCGGAGCGAGGCGGCCTGCAGGAACTCCGCGGTGTAGTGCCGGTAGCCGGCGCCCAGGGCGTGCACGAGCAACATGACTCCGATGACCACCGCGACCACCGCGACGGCGATGAACCCAAGCCACGTCTTGCTGTAGCTTTCCAGCGGACGCTTCCTCATCCGCTCCCACACGGACGCGTCAGCCATCGGCCGTGCTCCTGCATCTCGGGCTGTGCCACGCCTTGTTACCCGGCGTGGCGGCGTTGACGATGATCGGCACGACATCGTTGAGGCCGGGGAAGAACCCCATGAAGTTCACGTCGCAGACGTAGGCGTTTCCATAGGCGCCCTGATTGCCAACCCTGGTGAGTCCCTTGAGCAGCAGCGGTATGTTGTCGCCGAAGAACGCGACCTGAGGTTCGACGTCCATCAGGTGTTTGGTGACACCGGGCTGACGGTCAATGAACTCGCGCAGCGCCGGGTACACGTCCGCCGCGGATGTCGACAGCCGCCCGGTCACCCGAGCCAGGGAACCCACCGACGCAACCAGTTCCGGCCGGCGCACGTCGAGCTCGCCGACGATGCTGCGGGTCTCGGTGATCACGCCGTCGAGGTCGTCGTTCTGCCGGGCGAGGTTGCCCATAACCTTGTCGAGGCTGGTGATCACGCTTCCGAGCGCCTGGTCTCGGCCCGCGAATGTCTCTGTGAGAGTGGAGGTTTGGCCGACCAGCGTGGCCAGCGAAGACGTGTCGCCCTGCAGCGACACAATGATGCCCTTGGTGAGGTTGTCGGCGTCGTGGGGGTTCAGCAGGCTGAACAACGGTTCGTAACCGTTGAGCAGCGTGGTGACGTCGAATGATGGTTCGGTGCGGTCCAGCGGGATGGTGCTGCCCGGTGGCAGCAGTTCCGGGCTGCCCTCCTTGCCCAACGACAGTCCGAGGTAGCGCTGGCCGACGATGTTCTGGTATGTCACCGACGCGAGGGTGTTGCCGAAGAGCCGCTGTTCCTGCTGCACCACGAACCAGACCTTCGCCAGTTTCCCGTCCAACTCGATCTTTTCCACACGACCGACGCGGACTCCGGCCATACGGACGTCGTCGCCTTCGCGAAGCCCGTACACGTCGCTGAACACCGCCGCATACTTGGCGGTATTGCCGGCCACGTCGCGCCGCAGGCTCACGTACACCAGCCACGTAAGCGTCACCGAGACGACCATGAACAGGGTCAGGGCGATGAGTGGGCCGCGAAACTTCATTTGGCCTCCCCGGCCGGCTGCGCGAGTGACACCGTGGTTCCCCGGGCGACCGGACCCAGCAGCAGTTCGGTGGCTTCACTCGGCGGACCGCCGGTGATCACGCCCAGCACGATGCGTTCGTACTGGCTCCCAACGGGTCCCACATTCCCCCCGAAACGAGGGACGCCGAACGACGCCTGCGGAATCCAGGGCGCCTTGGGTGCCACCGGCGCGACCCACGGTTCGTGCGGTTGCGGTGTCGCGGGCGCCCCGGGCGAGGGGTTATCGGGATTCGCGCTCCCGGGCACGGGTGGCGACGGCGTAACCCCCGCGGGCAGGGGAGGGTTGGGATCGGACAGGTTGGGATTCGGGTTGATCAGCGGCGGGCCCACGGCGACGAGGTTGCCGTCGGGACCGATGACCGTGCCGGGGGGCGGTGCCAGATCCTTGGGCGGCTGATAGTTCTGCGGCAGCAGCACTTCGGGCAGATCGGGGCGCACGGGAACCAGCGGTGCGGTGAAACAGCTCGGTCCCTTCAGCTCGCCGTAATGCGGACAGTCAGCACGCGTGTAGGTGGAGCTGGGCGTGAACGTCAGCATCGCGCGCATGTTGCCGAGGTTCGTCCGTGGGTTCCACACCTGCTCCATGAACTGGGTGGCCAGGTTGTCCAGCTTGACCACCGCGGGCACAAAGTTGTTCGACTTTTGCGCAAGCACCCCGAGCACCGGGGTGAAATCGGTGGTGATCTGGATGAGTTGGTCGATGTGGTTGCCGAACGACTGACGGGTCGTGCCGACTGTGTACTCGGCGCCCGAAAGCAGGGTCGCCAGCTGCCCCCGCGTCTCGGCGAAGGTCCGCATCGGCTCGACGGCCTGGTGCAGGGCATCGAGAAGGTCGGGGGCCGTCTGGGCAAGCCCGGTGGTCGCATCCAGCAGTGCGGACACCGTGGACGGGCCGGTGTCAGTGCTCACGATCGAATTGAGCTGATCGAGAAGGCGATTCAATTGGGCACCGGCGTCCAACAGGGCGACGCGGCGGTGGTCGGTGGCGGCGCCCAGCGCGGCCAGAATCCCGACGGACCGGTCGTCGCGGCCACGCCCCGCCGCGGCAAGCACATCGCGTAACTTGCTCACCGTCGTCTGAAACAAAACGGTCGGAAGCCGCTTGTCCTCCGGAATGTGGGCGCCGCCGCGGATTTTCTCGCCGGAGCCCCCCTGGTTGGGGGAGCCCACCAACTGAACCGACGACACGGCGAAGACATTGCTGGGCACCACCCTTGCGGTCACGGTGGCCGGAATCGACTTCGCGAATTCCTCTTTGAGGTCGATGTGGACATAGTTGGGCTTGCCCTGCGCCTGTCTCTTATACACAT
>NZ_LATC01000047.1:0-36021 GCF_001414075.1 Mycobacterium sp. UM_11
CCACCCGAAAAACCGTCGCCCGCAACGGAATCTCCACAGCCAAATCAAACGAATAACACGCCGCCGACTCAACCGCCTCCGCCAACCGGTGGTCCGGCCACCCAGCCGCATCGACGATCTGCCAACCGAAATCACCCTGCCCGACGGGGACAACCACTTGCCGGGCGTTCCCCTCGGGCGCGACGAAGATCGTGCGCAGGCTTTCATGCCGGGCCACCACGTCGGCCAGCGCCGCCCCCAGCACCTCGGCGTCCAGCCGTCCGCTCAGGCGCAGTGCGACCGCCATGTTGTGCACCGGCGAAGAACCGTGCAGCTGATCGAGGAACCACAACCGGCTCTGGGCGAACGACAACGGCACCACCGCGGGCCGGGGGCCGGGCACCACTCGCGCCAGCCGTCCCTCGCCCTCGTCGAGCCGGGGCGCCAGTTGGCGGATCGTCGGCGCCTCGAACAGCGCACGCACCGAAAGGGTGCTATCCAGGCTGGTATTCACCGCGGCGACCAGACGCATCGCCGACAGGGAATCCCCGCCCAAATCGAAGAAGGAGTCATCGACACCGACCCGGCCGAGGCCGAGAACCTGCGCGTACACGCCGGCGAGGATCTCCTCGACGGCATTGGTGGGGGCGCGGTAGCCCTGACCGGGGTAGTCGGGCGCGGGCAGGGCCTGCGTGTCGAGCTTGCCGTTGAGGGTCAGCGGCAGCGCGGCCAGCGGGACGATCGCGGCCGGGATCATGTAGACCGGCAACCGCTCGGCGAGTTGGGCGCGCACCACACCGGCGTCCGCGCTGCCGGTGACGTAGGCGACCAGCCGTTTGTCCCCGCCGGGGTCCTCCCGGGCGATCACCGCCGCCTGCTCCACGCCCGCCAAACCCGTTAGCGCGCTTTGGATTTCACCCAGCTCGATCCGGTAGCCGCGAATCTTGACCTGCTCGTCGGTCCGCCCCGCGTACCGCAACTGGCCGTCGGGACCCCACCACACCAGATCCCCGGTGCGATACATCCGCGCGCCCGTCCCGCCGAACGGACACGCCACGAACCGCGACGCGGTCAGCCCCGCCCGGCCGAGATACCCGACGCCGACCCCGGCCCCCGCAACGTACAGCTCGCCGACCACGCCGGCCGGCACCGGCCGCAGCCACCCGTCCAGCACGAACAACGCCGCCCCGGCCACCGGCGAACCGATCGCCGGCGATCCCGAACCGGCCACCAACGGCGCGCTCTTCGACACCCACATCGTGGTCTCGGTCGGCCCGTACACGTTGACCATCAGCCGGCCGGGCGCCCACCGATCCGCCACCTGCGCCGGACACGGCTCGGCCCCCACCACCAGGGCCGCGCCGACGCCCTGTGGCGACAGCACCCCGACCGCGGACGGCGTCTGGGTGAGCACGCTCACCCGCTCGCGAATCACCAACGCCCGCAAGTCATCGCCGCACCGCGCGACCCCATCGGGTGCCACCACCAACCGGCCCCCGTGCAACAACGCGCCCCAGATCTCCCACACCGAGAAGTCGAATGCCAGCGAGTGGCATTGACTCCACACCTGTCCCGGCCCCAGCAAGCCGCCGCCGGCCAGCGCCTCGAACAGTTGCGCCACGTTGCGATGCGTGACCGCCACGCCCTTGGGCACCCCCGTGGTTCCCGACGTGTAGATCACGTGCGCCACGTCGTCGGCGTCCGGGCCCACCAGCCCCGCACACGACTGCACCGGGATCGCCGGGTCGTCAAGGGTCACCACCGCGCCGTCGAATCCACCCAGCCGCGGCCGCAACCCCGGACCGACGATCACCGCCACCGGCGAAGCGTCGCGGAGCATGAACTCCACCCGCCCGACGGGCAACCCGACGTCAATCGGCAGGTAGGCCGCCCCCGCCTTCAACACCCCCAGCAGCGCGATCACCGCCTCCCCGGAGCGCTCGGCGAGCAGCCCGACGCGGTCCCCGCGACCCACACCGCACCCGATCAGCAACCGCGCCAACCGATTCGACGCCTCATCGACCTGTCGGTAGGACCACGAGCGGCCCTCGCATGCGATCGCCACCTCCCCCGGAACCCGCTCCACCTGCACGCCGAACAGCTGCGGAATGGACCGTTCCGGGAGCGCGCGCCGATCCATGGCCGCCCAGTTACCCCAGCCGGCCAGGCACACCCGCTCCGACTCTTCGACCACGTCGATGGACAGCAACCGCCGCGTCGTGTCCGCGGTCAACGCCACCAACACCCGTTCCAAACGTCGCGCCAGGTCGGCGGCGTCGAAGCTGGAGAATGGCTCCCACGCGCCGGCCGTGCTGAGGAACAGCTGGTCACCGTCGGTGGAGAAGATCAACCCGAAACCGGTTGCCTGGCCGGAGTTGGTGTACGACGCCGAGGCGGTGACACCGCCGAAGGGCAGGGTGAACGCGGACGGAATGAAGTTGACGCTCACCCGTTCGGGTGGCCCGCCCGGGCCGCGCATCCTGCGCTCCAGCGCTTGCACCGGAAAACGTTGGTGTGCAACGGCTTCCCTGATCCGTGCGTCGACCTGCCGGCAGAACTCGGCGACGGTGAGCTCCGGCGAGATTCGCAAGACGAGCGGCACCACGCCGGCGACCATTCCCGGCAGCGTTTTCGATTCGGGGCGCACCCGGCGGTTGACCGGGAAGTCGAGGACGACCTCGGAGCCGTCACCGCGAAAGCCCCGCACCAGCAGCCCGCACGCCGCGGTGATCAGCGATGTCTGCGAAACGCCCCACACCTGGGACAGCTTGTTGACCCGGCGAAGGACGCCGGGGTTCAAGGCCACCGGTGCGGACGGCCAGGGGTCGCGCTCGCGCGGCGCCCGCTGCGGCCCCGGGTCGTTCGCCGGCAGGTTGCGGGCCCAGTAGGCCTCGTCGCCGCGGTAGTCGGCCGAGGCTTCGTACTTCGACTCGCAGTCGACCAGGTCCCGCAGCGAGCCGAACACCGCAGGCGGGATGGGGGCGGCGGAGACGATGGCCGAGTAGATGGAGGCGATGCGGTGACCGACGAGCGCGACGCCGGTTCCGTCGATGATGATGTGGTGGCAGCAGGCGAACAGGTGGAATTCGTCGGCACGGGTCTGAAAGAGCGCGAACCTGAACAGCGGGCCGTCGAACGGCATGGGCGTCCGTTGAATCGAAAGCGCCATCCGCCGGGCTTCCCCGACGGCGTCCCGGGATCCACTCAGGTCGTGGAAGGCCAGTTCGACGTCGGGGTAGTCGATGGCCCGTTGGAAGACCTGCCCGTCGCTTTCGACGAACGAGACCCTGGTCGGTTCGGCTTCCTGGACCGCTTGGCGGATCGCCCACTTCAGGGCGTCACGTTGAACCCGGCCGTCGATCCTGACGAAGAGGCCGATCTGCCACTCCGTGCCGGAGTGGCCCGTCTCCTGCGCCAGCCAGATGTCTAGTTGGCCGCGAGTAAGCGGAAGTGCTTGCTCACCAAGCTGCATCCAACTTCCCAACCGTGAGGTTCACCGTTCAAACCCCCGGTTGACTGCTGCCGCTCGACCGAACCCTCCGCAATGCCCGTTCGGTTCCGCGTGCTGGGGCGCACGCACGCATCGCAGTCCGCGTGCGGATCCTCGCCCCGGTTGCCGCCCGTCGCCGACTAAGAGGGAGCCCCGGATGTCCTCATCGAACGGTCCGACGCACACAGTTTCTCCACCAACTTAGTCAACATAAGTGCAACAATCCGAAAGATTAATCGAGCGCAGGTACGTGCGCTAGGGGTTTCGAAAAAGTCCTCGCCGCTTAACAGCAATCCTGTAACAAGGGTCAAAACATACGAGAAGGATGTTTCAGCCCCCGAAACCGGGCATGCGGTTCGGGACGGCCCATGCGGACCGTCCCGAACCGAGTGTGAAGGTTATAGCAGGCCGAGCAACTGCAGGTCGGTGACGTATTTGACGATCACGGCCGGCGTGATGTGCGGGATGTCGCTCTCGACACCGACCTTGGCTTCCTGCACGGCGGCGCGGAACCGGTCGGTCGGGGCGAAGGACCCGTTGGCCGGCTCGGGCGCCTGCAACTGGTTGTAGCCGGGTACCTGCAACATCTGCAGGACCGAGTGCTTGCGCTGCCGCTCCGGCAGGTCGCGCAGCGCGGCCTCGAACCGCTGCAACCATTCGCTGAAATCGTCGATCCGCTCGATCGGGTAACCGGCCTCGATGAGCCAGTCGACATACTCGTCGATGCCGATGCCGTCGTCGTGCGGGTTCATCACGTGATAGGTCTCGAACCCCTCGACCACCTGGCTGCCGAGCGTGGTGACCGCCTCGGCGACGAACTCCACCGGGAGCGCGTCGAAGTGCGCGCGCTGCCGGTTACCGTCGGCGTCCAGCTGGTAGAACGAACGCGGCGCGATGCCGGTCGCCACCAGGCTCAACACCATGCGGGTGAACATGTCCGACAGGTTGAACTGCCCGGCGTAGCTGGTGTCGGACAGGATCATGTCGGACCGGAACACCGAGACCGGCAGCCCGCACAGGTCGTTGGCCTCGCGCAGCAACACCTCGCCGGCCCACTTGCTGTTGCCGTAGCCGTTGGCGTAACTGCCGTCGATCTTTCGGATCGGGCTGATGACCCGGATGTCGGCGTCCTCGGTGAACGCCGCCGGGTCGATCTGGCGGCCGACATCGGAGGTCGACACATACGCGAACGGCTTCATCTTGGTGGTCAGCGCCACCCGGATCAGCTCGGCGGTACCCGCGACGTTCGGCCCGAACAGTTCGCTGTACGGCAGCACACCGTTGACCAGGGCCGCCGAGTCGACGATCAGGTCGACCGTGTCCGCCAGCCGCTGCCACGTCTGCTCGTCCAGCCCCAGGTTGGCCTGGCCCTTGTCACCGGCGATGACCTCCAGGTGGTCGGCGGCCAGCTCCTGGAAGTACCGCAACAACCGCGGGTCGCCGCTGTCGAACGTCTTCTCCAGCCGCTGGCGGGCCTCCTCGTCGGAGCCGGCCCGCACCAGGCAGATCAGCTTGCCGTCCACCAGCTCCAGCTGCTCGAGCCACTGCAACGCCAAGTACCGACCCAAGAAGCCCGTCGCCCCGGTCAGCAGGACGGTCCGCACCTCCGAGCTCGGGCCCGGCAGCGCCGGCGCGGCGTTCAACGTCTCCGCGTCGATGAACTTGTCCAGCTTCAGATCGCTCGCGTACACCTGGGTGGCGTCGCGACCGTGGACGGACGCGAAGGTGGCTCCGCCGCCCTCGGCTTCGTCCTCGCTGCCGGCGTCGCGTTCGGCCTGCTGGCCGAGGCGTCGCACCGACGGCGCCTCGAACAGGGTGCGCACCGAGAGGTTGGTGTCGAGGGCGGTGTTGATCTCCGCGATCACCCGCATCGCGGACAGCGAATCGCCGCCCAGGTCGAAGAAGGAGTCTTCGACCGAGACCCGCTGCAAGCCGAGGACTCCGGCGTAGATGTCGGCCAGCGTCTCCTCCACCGGCGTGGCCGGCGGACGGTACACGCCACCGGTCTTCTGGTACTCGGGGGCAGGCAGGGCGCGCTTGTCGAGCTTGCCGTTGACGGTCAACGGCAGCGCGTCCAGCACGACCACCGCGACCGGCACCATGTAGG
Organism: Mycobacterium sp. UM_11; assembly: GCF_001414075.1. Lineage (NCBI taxonomy): Bacteria > Bacillati > Actinomycetota > Actinomycetes > Mycobacteriales > Mycobacteriaceae > Mycobacterium > Mycobacterium sp. UM_11. Next base: position 5,577 of record NZ_LATC01000047.1, read on the forward strand.
CCGGCAGCCGCTCGCCCAGCTGGGCGCGGATCGTGGCCGGGTCCGCGGTCCCGGTGATGTAGCCCACCAGCCGCTTGTCACCGGGCCGGTCCTCCCGGGCGATCACCGCCGCCTGCTCGACCCCGTCCAGGCCGGCCAGCGCCGCCTGGATCTCGCCGAGCTCGATGCGGTAGCCGCGGATCTTGACCTGTTCGTCGACGCGACCCAGGTATTGGAGCTGCCCGTCGGCGCCCCAGCGGACCAGGTCGCCGGTGCGGTACATCCGCGCCCCCGGCGCCCCGAACGGGCAGGCGACGAAGCGCGAGGCCGTCAGACCGGCCCGGCGCGCGTAGCCCATCGCCACGCCGCGACCGGCGATGTACAGCTCTCCGACGACGCCCTCCGGCGCCGGCCGCAGCCACTTGTCCAGAACGAACAGGGCCGCCCCGGGCACCGGGGCGCCGATCGGCGCTCCGCTGTCCGCGCCCAGGGGCGCGCTCATCGCCGCGTAAACCGTGCCCTCGGTCGGGCCGTAGGCGTTGATCATCACCCGGCCGGGCGCCCACCGATCCACCACCTCGGGCGGGCAGGCCTCACCGGCCACCACCAGGGCCGTCGACTCCAGCCCCTCCGGTGAGAGCATCCCCACCGCCGACGGGGTCTGGCTGAGCACGGTCACGTTCTCCTCGACCAGCAACGCGTGCAGGTCCTTCGGCGAACCGGCGACCGATTCGGGCACCACGACCAGCCGGCCGCCGTGCAGCAGCGCGCCGAAGATCTCGTGCACCGAGACGTCGAAGACCAACGAGTGCCACTGCGCCCACACGCCCGGGTCCGGGATGTCGGCGTGCAACTTCTCCAGCAGCTGGGTGGCGTTGTGGTGCGTGACCGCCACGCCCTTCGGCACACCCGTGGTGCCCGACGTGTAGATCAGGTAGGCGACGTCGTCGGACGACGGTCCGGGCAACGCGGTTGCGGGCCGCTCCGCCACCGACGCGTCGTTGACATCGACGACCACCACGTCGGAGCCGTCCAGCCGCGACCGCAACTCGGCGGTCGTGACCGCGGCGACCGGCGCCGCGTCGCCGAGGACGAACTCGATCCGCGCCGCGGGAACCGCCGGATCGATCGGCAGGTAGGCCGCCCCGGTCTTGAGCACCGCCAGGATGGACACGATCGCGTCGGCCGAACGGGAGAACAGCAGCGCCACGCTTTCACCCGGGCGGGCGCCATGCTCGGCGAGGAGGTGTGCCAGCCGGTTCGCGGCCTCGTCGAGTTCGCGATAGGTCATCGAGCGACCCTCGAACGTCAGCGCCACCGCATGCGGCGTGCGGGCCACCTGCTTGGCGAACAGGGCCGTAATCGACGCCGTCGCGCCAACCGGCGCGGTCAGCACCGACCGGTTGCCCCACGCGTCCAGTCGGCCGCGCTCGTCGACGTCCAGGACGTCCATCGCGGACAGCCGCTTGCTGGAGTCGGCGGTCATCGCCGCCAGCACCCGCTGGAACCGCTCGATCAGCGACTCGATGCCGGCCGTGTCGAACACGCTGGTGTCGAACTCGACGCGCAGACCCAGTTCGCGGCCGGGGAGCGCCATCACCGAGAGCGGGTAGTGGTTGTACTCGCGGTTGGTGACGTCGGTGATCGCCAGCTCGTGGAAGCCCAACGGCACGCTGGTGTCGATCGGGTAGTTCTCGTATAGGAACAGCGTGTCGAACAGCTGGTCGTGCCCCGTGACGCGGTGAATCTCGTTCAGCGCCAGGTGCTCGTGCTCGATCGTGTTGTTGTGGGCGCTCTGCAGCTGCTGCAGCAGTTCGACCACGGTGGTTGCCGCGGTGATGTTGGCGCGCACCGGGACCGTGTTGATCAACAGGCCCACCATCGATTCGGCGCCGACCAGATCGGCCGGGCGGCCGGAGACCGCGGTGCCGAAGGCCACGTCGTGCTGGCCGGTCAGCCACATCAGCAGCTGCGCCCAGGCGCCCTGCAACACGGTGTTGATCGTGGTGTGGCAGGTGCGGGCGAGCTCGCCCAGCGCCCGGGTGGTTTCCGCGGGTAGCCGGTAGGACTCGACGCCCCGCCGCCCGAGGCCCCACCGCGCCGGCGGACCGACCAGGGTGGGCTCCTCGAAGCCGGCCAGCACCTCGGCCCACGCGGCACGGGCGGCCGTGCGGTCCTGGGCGGCGAGCCAGGTCAGGTAGCTGCGGTACGTCGCCGGTGCGGGCAACCGCTCGCCGTAGTAGCTGGTCAGGATCTCGCGCAGCATGATCGGCAGCGACCAGCCGTCCATCACGATGTGGTGGTTGGTCAGCACGAACCGGTGCCGGTTGTCGGCGGTCCGGATCAACGCGGCGCGGAAGGCCGGCCGGTTGGCGAGGTCGCTGACCGCCGCGCGCTCGGCGGCGCAGAGCTGTTCGATCTTCTCGTCGGGATCCAGGTCGTCCGCGCCCAGCTGGATGTAGCGCCACGCCATCACCGGGTCGGCCGGGATGACCTGCACGGGCTCGCCGAACTGCGGGCAGAACCGGGCCGCCAGGTTCGGGTGCCGGTTGACGACGGTGTGGACGGCCTCGCGCAACCGGTGCGCGTCGAGGGCGCCGGTCACGGTGATGCCGAGCTGCACCGCGTACACGTCGTCGCCGAGGTCGTGCGCGAAGCTGGCGTGGAAGAGCAGCCCCTGCTGCAGCGGGGTCAACGGCAACACGTCGGCGACCGCGTACTGCTGGCACAGGTCCTCGAGCTGCTGCTGGGTGAGCCGCGCGGGCGCGATGTCCGACGGGGTGAGCCCGCCGCCGCCGCTGCGCACGTGTGCGCAGATGCCGGCCAGCGCCTCGAACCACAACTGGCTCAGCCGGCTGACCTGCTCGTGGTCCAGCGCCGAGGGCGCCCACGTCCAGTTGGCCTGCAGGTGTGGGCCGGCCTCGGTGTCCATGGTCCCGGCGTTGAGGTCGACGGTGTGCATCAACGGCATCGGCAGCGCGGCGCTGGCCGCGCCGGTGAACGACAGGCTGTCCTGGCTGATCCGCCACATCTCGCCGGGCAGATCCGCGGCCGCGCCCAGTCGTCCCAGGTAGTTGAAGCCGATGACCGGGTCCGACCCGTCCAGGTCGACGTCGGTGTTGACGTAGCGCAGCAGCCCGTAGGTCAGCGGGTCGGGCAGGGCACGCAGTTGCTCCTTGGCCTTCTTGACCAGCGCCCCCAGCGCCCGGTCGCCGGCCATCACCTGCTCCCAGTCCAGCTCGCCGACGGTCAGCGCGACCGGGTACTTGGTGGTGAACCAGCCCACGGTGCGGGACAGGTCCACGTGCGGGCCCAGCTCCTCGTGGCGGCCGTGGCCCTCGACGTCGATGCCGATCGGGGCGCCGGTGCCGACGAACCGCGCCCACGCCAGCCCGAACGCGATCAGCAGGATGTCCTGCACGCCGGCGTGGAACGCCGCGGGCACCTCGCCCAGCAGCGACCGGGTGGTCTCCACGTCCAGCGACACCGACAGCTGCTTGGCCGTCTCGTAGGTGTCGACGTCGGGGCGCACCGCCGGCAACAACGCCGGGGTCGACGCGACCTTCCGCCAGGCCTCGGCCTGGGCGACCACCTCGGGGCGCTGGGCGTGCTCCTCGAGCATCGCCGTCCACCGGGCGAACGATGTCCCGCCCGTCGGCAGCGCCACCGGCTGCCCGCCGTGGTGTTGAGCCCACGCGATGTTCAGGTCTTCCAACAGGATCCGCCACGACACGCCGTCGACGGCCAGGTGGTGGATGATCAACGCCAGCTGGGCGGTGGATTCCGCCCAGACGGCGCGGAGCATGGTCCCCGCGGCGGGGTTCAGCTGCGAGCGCGCCGCCACCAGCGCCGCGTCGGACAGCGCGTCGACGGTGTGCACGCAGGTGGCGGCCTCGACCGCGCCGACCTCGGGGACGTGCATCTTCCAGCCGCCGGCGCCGTCGTCGTCGACGCGCAGGCGCAGCGTGGCGTGGCGGTCCAGCAGCGACTGCAGCACCACCAGCACGTCGTCGCGCGTGACGCCCGCGGGGGCCTGCACCACCATCGTCTGGTTGAACTGGTCGGTCGGGCCGTCGACCTGCTGCAGCCAACGCATGATCGGCGTCGCGGCCACCGGGCCGAGGCCCTCGTCGACGACGTCGTCGTCGGAGGCCACGCCGGCCACCCGGGCCAGCCGGGCCACCGTCTGCTCGACGAACACGTCGCGCGGGCGGCACACCACGCCGGCCGCGCGGGCACGGGCGACGACCTGCATGGACAGGATGCTGTCGCCGCCCAGGTCGAAGAAGGAGTCGTCGACACCGACCCGCTCCAGGCCGAGGACCTGGGCGTAGATGGCGGTCAGCGTCTCTTCGACGGCCGTGGTGGGCGCGCGGTATTCACCGCTCGTCTTGTGGTACTCGGGCGCGGGCAGCGCACGCTTGTCCAGCTTGCCGTTGACGGTCAGCGGCAGCGCGTCCAGCACCACGACGGCGGCGGGCACCATGTACGAGGGCAGCCGCTCGCCGAGCCGGGCGCGGATCTCGGCCGGGTCCGCGATCCCGGTGATGTAACCGACCAGGCGCTTGTCGCCGGGCCGGTCCTCGCGGGCGATGACGGCCGCCTGCTCCACGCCGTCCAGCCCCGCGAGGGCCGTCTGGATTTCGCCGAGCTCGATGCGGTAGCCGCGGATCTTGACCTGTTCGTCGGCGCGGCCGAGGTACTGCAGCTCGCCGTCGGCGCCCCAGCGCACCAGGTCGCCGGTGCGGTACATCCGCGCGCCCGGCGCGCCGAACGGGCAGGCGACGAACCGCGAGGCCGTCAGCCCGGGCCGGCGCACGTAGCCCGTCGCGACACCGCGACCGGCGATGTAGAGCTCACCGACGACGCCCTCCGGCGCGGGACGCAGCCACTTGTCGAGCACGAACAGCGCAGCCCCCGGCACGGGCGAGCCGATCGGCGGCGCCCCCGACTCCGGCTTCAGCGGCGCGCTCATCGACGCGTACACCGTGCCCTCGGTGGGGCCGTAGGCGTTGATCATCACCCGACGCGGCGCCCACCGGTCGACCACCTCGGACGGGCAGGCCTCGCCCGCCACGATCAGCGCGGTGGAGTCCAAGCCGTCCGGCGACAGCATGCCCACCGCCGACGGGGTCTGGCACAACACGGTGACCTTCTCCGCGACCAGCAGCGCGTGCAGGTCGTCGGGCGAGCCGGCCACCGACTCGGGCACCACGACCAGCCGGCCGCCATGCAGCAGCGGACCCCAGATCTCCCACACCGACACGTCGAAGACCAGCGAGTGCCACTGCGACCAGACGCCGGCCTTGGGCAGGTCGGCGGGCAGCGCCTTCAGCAACTGGGTGACGTTCTGGTGGGTGACGGCCACGCCCTTCGGGGTTCCGGTGGTGCCCGAGGTGTAGATCGTGTAGGCGATGTCCTCGGGCGCCGGTCCCGGGAGCCCCGAGCTCGGCTGTTCCTGCACCGCCGGGTCGTCGACGTCGACGACCAGCAAGTCGAATCCGTCCAGCCGCGAGCGCAACTCGGCCGTGGTGACCGCCGCGACCGGCGCCGCGTCGCCGAGCATGAACTCCATCCGCGCGGCCGGGACCGCCGGGTCGATCGGCAGATAGGCCGCCCCGGTCTTGAGCACCGCAAGGATGGACACGATCGCCTCGGCCGACCGCGACAGCAGCAGCGCCACGCACGCACCCGGACCCGCGCCGTGATCGGCCAGCAGGTGCGCCAGCCGGTTCGCGGCCTCGTCGAGTTCGGAGTAGGTCAACGAGCGACCCTCGAAGGTCAGCGCCGGAGCCTCGGGAACACGCGCGACCTGCTTGCCGAACAACGCCGTAATCGACACCGCCCCCGCGGCCGGTGCGGTCAATACCGCCCGGTTGCCCCACTCGTCGAGGCGGTCGTGCTCGCCGCCATCCAGCAAGTCGATCGACAACAATCGCCGCCCTGCACCGACGGTCATGACTGCTCCTCCACATCTGCGGTCATGGCTTCCAGCACCCGCCGGAACCGCTCGATCAACCTCTCGATTCTGCCCGTCTCGAAGACTTCTGTATCGAATTCGACGCGAAGAGCTATTTCGTGACCTGGAACGGCCTGGACAGAGAGCGGGTAATGGTTGTATTCGCGGTTGGTGAAGCCATCGATCGCCAGTTCATCGACAGCCGACAGCGCGGCGGTGTCGATCGGATAGTTCTCATACACGAACATGGTGTCGAATAATTGGTCGTGTCCCGTTACACGATGGATCTCGTTGAGCGCCAAATGCTGGTGCTCGAGCGTGTCGTTGTAGGCGCTCTGCAGCTGATTTAGCAGGTCGGCGATCGTGGTTTCCGCGCCGATCGTCGCCCGCACCGGCACCGTGTTGATCAGCAGGCCCACCATCTGGTCCGCGCCCGCCAGGTCGGTCGGGCGGCCCGAGACCGCCGTCCCGAAGGTCACGTCGTGCTGGCCGGTCAGCCACATCAGCAGCTGCGCCCAGGCGGCCTGCAGCACTGTGCTGACGGTGGTGTGGCACGACCGGGCCAGTTCGCCCAGCGCCCGGGAGGTCTCCGCCGACACCTGGAAGGAGGAAACGGTCCGCGGCCCGAGGCTCATCCGGCCGGGCGGGCCGACCAGGGTCGGGGTGTCGAACCCTGCGAGCACCCGCTTCCAGGCCGCCTGGGCGGCGCCGCGGTCCTGCGCGGCCAGCCAGGCGACGAACTTGCGGTACGGCACCGGGGCGGGCAGCTGCACGCCGTAGTAGGCGGCGAAGATCTCCTGCAGCAGGAGCGGCTTCGACCAGCCGTCGAGCACGATGTGGTGGTTGGTCAGCACGAACCGGTGCCGGTTGTCGGCGGTGCGGATCAACGTGGCCCGGAACGGCGGGCGCTCCGCCAGGTCGCACACCGCGGCGCGTTCGCTGGCGCACAGCTGCTGGATCTGCTCCTCGGGTTCGAGGTCTTCGGCGTCGAGTTCGACGTAGTGCCAGGCCAGCGCCGGCTCGGCGGAGAGGACCTGCACGGGCTCGCCGAACTCCTCCAGGAAGTGCGCCACCACGTTCGGGTGCCGCTTGAGCATGGTGTGCACGGCGTCGCGCAACCGGTGCGGGTCGAGCGCACCGCTGACGCTGATGTCGAGCTGGACGGCGTAGAGGTCGTCGCTGCCCTGCGCGCTGCCGGTGTGGAACAGGAGGCCCTGCTGCAGCGGGGTCAACGGCAACACGTCGGCGATCGGGTAGCGCTGGCACAGCTCGTCGATGTCGGCCTGGGTCAACCGGGCGGGCGCCAGGTCCGAGGGCGTCAGGCCGCCGCCGCCGCTGCGGACGTGGCTGCAGATGCCGCTCAGGGCGTCGAACCACAGCTCGCTGAGCCGCCCGACCTGCACCTCGTCCAGCGCCGACCGCGCCCACGTCCAGTTGGCCTGCAGCAGCGGACCGGCCGCGGTGTCCAGGGTCGCGGCGTTGAGCTCGACGGTGTGCGGCAGCGGCATGGGCACCGCCGTCGCCGCGCCGGCCGACGCCAGGCTGTCCTGGTCGAGCCGCCACAAGTCGCTGGACAGGTCGCCCGCGCCGCCCAGCCGTCCCAGGTAGTTGAACCCGATCACCGGGTCCGACCCGTCCATGTCCACGTCGGGATTGAGGTAGCGCAGCAGCCCGTAGGTCAGCGTGTCCGGCAGCGCGCGCAGCTGTTCCTTGGCGTCCTTGATCAGCGCGCCGAGCTCGGCCTCACCGGCGATGACCTGTCCCCAGGACAGCCCGCCGACCTTCAACGCGACCGGGTACTTGGTGGTGAACCAGCCGACCGTGCGGGACAGGTCCACGTGCGGGCCCAGTTCCTCGTGCCGGCCGTGGCCCTCGACGTCGATGCCGATCGGCGCACCGGTGCCCACGAACTGCGCCCACGCCAGCCCGAACGCGATCAGCAGGATGTCCTGGACCCCGGCGTGGAACGCCGCGGGCACCTCGCCCAGCAACAATCGGGTGGTGTCGGCGTCCAGCGATACGGACAGCTGTCCCGCGCTGACGAAGGTGTCGATGTCGCCGCGCGCCGCCGGCAAGGGCGCCGGGGTCGACGCGATCTGGCGCCACGCCTCGGCCTGGTCGACGACCTCCGGCCTGCGCGCGTGCTCCGCCAGCAGCGACGACCACCGCGCGAACGACATGCCGCCCACCGGCAACGCCACCTGCTGCCCGCTGTGATGCTGGGCCCAGGCAATGTTCAAGTCTTCCAACAGGATTCGCCAGGAAACCCCGTCGACGGCCAGGTGGTGAATGATCAACGCCAGCTGACCCGTCGAGGGCACCCAGACCGCGCGCAGCATCGCGCCGCTGGCCGGGTTCAGCTGCGAGCGCGCCGCTTCCAGCGCCGCGTGCGACAGCGTCTCGACGGTGTGCACGCACCCGCCGGCGTCGACCACGCCGACCTCCGGCACGCGCAGCGACCAGTCCCCCGCGCCGTCGTCGTCGATGCGCAACCGGAGCATCGCGTGCCGATCCAGCAAAGCCTGCAGGACCACCACGACGTCGGCCTCGCTCACCCCGGCCGGGGCCTGCACGACCATGGTCTGGTTGAACTGTTCGACCGGGCCGTCGACGCTTTGCAGCCAGCGCATGATCGGGGTCGCGACCACCGGGCCGATGCCCTCGTCGACCACGTCGTCGTCGGTGGCCACCCCGGCCACCCGGGCCAGCCGAGCCACCGTCTGCTCGACGAAGATGTCGCGCGGGCGGCACACCACGCCCGCCGCCCGGGCGCGCGCGACGACCTGCATGGACAGGATGCTGTCGCCGCCGAGGTCGAAGAAGGAGTCGTCGACGCCGACGCGGTCCACCCCGAGCACCTGGGCGTAGATGCCGGCCAGGATCTCCTCGACGGCCGTGCTCGGCGCGCGGTAGTGATCGGCGTCTTGATATTCGGGCGCGGGCAGGGCGCGGGTGTCGAGCTTGCCGTTGACGGTCAACGGCAGCGCCTCGAGCACCACCACGGCGGTGGGCACCATGTAGGTCGGCAGCCGCTCGCCGAGCCGCTCGCGGATCTCGGCCGGATCGGCGGTCCCCGTGATGTAGCCGACCAGCCGCTTGTCGCCGGGGCGATCCTCGCGGGCGATCACCGCCGCTTCGTTGACGCCGTCGAGCGCGGCCAGGGCCGCGTGGACCTCGCCGAGTTCGATGCGGTAGCCGCGGATCTTGACCTGTTCGTCGGCGCGGCCCATGTACTGCAACTGGCCATCGGCACCCCAGCGCACCAAATCCCCGGTCCGATACATACGTTGTCCAGGCGCGCCGGTCCCGCCGAACGGGCACGCCACAAACCGCGTAGCGGACAGGCCGGACCGGCCCACATATCCGTGCGCCAGGCCTCGGCCGGCCACGTACAACTCGCCGACCACGCCCTCGGGCACGGGCCGCAGCCACCCGTCCAGCACGAAGAAGCCCAGGTGGGCCAGCGGGACGCCGATCGGGCTGGCATTGCTGTCGACATCCCCATCGACGATCTCGCGGAACGAGGCGTGCACCGTGGTCTCGGTGATCCCATACATATTGATCAACCGCGGCAACCCCGGATGATGGTGCAGCCACTTGCCCAACCGGTGCGGCTCGAGGGCCTCCCCGCCGAACACCACCGTCTGCAACTTCAGCTGCTGGCCCAGCTCCGGGGCCAACGAATCGGCGGTCTGCAACGCATAAAACGCCGACGGCGTCTGACTCAGCACGCTGACCTGTTCCCGGACCAGCATCGCGTGCAGCTCTTCGGGCGAGCGGACCACCGCATCGGGAACGATCACCAGCCGGCCGCCGTACAACAGCGACCCGAAGATCTCCCACACCGAGAAGTCGAAGGCCAGCGAGTGGCACTGCGTCCACACCTGCCCCAGCGCCAGCTGCGCGTCCAGGGATTCCAGCAGCTGAGTCACGTTGCGGTGCGGCACCGCCACGCCCTTGGGGGTGCCGGTGGTCCCGGACGTATAGATGATGTAGGCGATGTTGTCCGGGGAAGGCGCGGGCAGCCCGTCGGTGGACTGGGAGGCGACGGCGGGATCGTCGAACTCGATGGCGTCCAGGTTTTGTCCGTCGAGCCGCGACCGCACCTCCGCGGTGGTGACGGCGGCGATCGGCGCCGCGTCGCCGAGCACGAAGTCGATGCGCGCCGCCGGCACCGTCGGGTCGACGGGCAGGTAGGCCGCCCCGGTCTTGAGCACCGCCAGGATGGCCACGACGGCCTCGGCAGTCCTGGGGAACAGCACCGCGACGCGCTCCCCTGGGCCGGCACCCCGGCTCACCAAGAGGTGGGCCAAGCGGTTCGCCGCTTCCTCGACCTCGCCGTACGTCCAGGACCGGTCACCGTCGGTGATGGCCATCGCCTCGGGCGCGCGGGCCGCTTGCGCGGCGAACAGCTCCGGGATGGACGCCAACTTGGGTGCCGGCTCGGCCAGCACCGGCCGGTTGCCCCAGTCGTCCAGCCGGGTGTGCTCGTTGGCGTCGAGCAGGTCGATCGCGGACAGCCGCCGGGAGGGATCGGCGGTCATGGCCACCATGACCTGCTGCAGCCGGTCGATCAGCGTCTCGATCGCGGCGGGGTTGAACACCTCGGTGTCGAACTCGACGCGCAGGCTCAATTCGTGACCCGGGGAGGCCACCACGGACAGCGGGTAGTGGTTGTACTCCCGGCTGCTGAAGTCGGTGACGGCCAGCTCGTGGACGCCCAGCAGCGCGCCCGCGTCGATCGGATAGTTCTCGTAGAGGAAGAGGGTGTCGAACAACTGGTCGTGTCCGGTGACCCGGTGGATTTCGGGCAGCGCCAGGTGCTCGTAGTCGACGGTGTCGTTGTGCAGGCGCTGCAGCTGGTCGAGCAGGTCGGCGACGGTGGTCGTCGCGGTGATGGCGGCCCGCACGGGAACGGTGTTGATCAGCAGGCCCACCATCGCGTCCGCGCCGGGCAGTTCGGTGGGACGCCCCGAGACCGCGGTGCCGAAGGCCACGTCATGCTGGCCGGTCAGCCAGGTCAGCAGTTGGGTCCACGCTCCCTGCAGCACGGTGCTGATGGTGGTGCGGCACGAGCGCGCCAGCTCGCCCAGCGCGCGGGTGGTGTCGGCGGGCACATGGAAGGCGGCGACGCCGCGGCGCCCGATCTGTCCGAGCGGGCCGACCAGGGTGGGGGTCTCGAACCCGGCCAGCGCCTGGGCCCAGGCCGCCTGCGCGGCGGCGCGGTCCTGTCTGGTCAGCCAGGTGACGAAACTGCGGTACGACGGGGCTGCGGGCAACCGCTCGCCGTAGTAGCTGGCGAAGACTTCCTGTAGCAGCACGGGCAGCGACCAGCCGTCCACCACGATGTGGTGAATGGTGAGCACGACCCGGTGCCGGTCGGGCGCCGTGCGGATAAGCGCGCCCCGGAACGACGGCTGGCCGGCCAGGTCGCACACCGCGGCGCGTTCCTCGGCGCACAGCCGCTCGACCTGCTCGTCGACGTTGCCGCCGTCCAATTCGACGTAGCGCCAAGCCATTTCGGGCTCGGCGGGGATGACCTGGACGGGCTCGCCGAAGTCTTCGGAGAAGCGGGCGACCAGGTTGGGGTGGCGCTTGACGGCGGTGTGCACCGCGGCGCGCAGGCGCTGCGGGTCCAGGGCGCCGCTGACGGTGATCCCGAGCTGCACCGCGTACAGGTCGTCGAGGTCCTGCGCGAAAGCGGTGTGGAACAGCAGGCCCTGCTGGACCGGGGTCAGCGGCAGCACGTCGGCGACGCCGCCTTGCCGGCACAGGTCGTCGATCTGCTGCTGACTCAGATGCGCGGGGGCGATGTCGGACGGGGTCAGCCCACCGCCACCGGCCTTGACGTGCGCGCAGATTCCGGACAGAGCCTCAAACCACAACTGGCTCAAGCGATTAACGCGCTCGTGGTCGAGCGCCGACGGGGCCCAGGTCCAGTTGGCCTGCAGGTGCGGGCCGGCCTCGGTGTCCATGGTGCCGGCGTTGAGTTCGACGGTGTGCGCCAACGGCATGGGCACCGCGGTGGCGACCGCGGCAACGGCCAGGCTGTCGTGGCTGACGCGCCACAGGTCCTCGGAGAGGTCGGCGCCCGCGCCGAGCCGGCCGAGGTAATTGAACCCGATCACCGGGTCGGCCCCGTCCAGGTCCACCTCGGCGTTGAGGTAGCGCAGCAGGCCGTAGGTCAGGCCGTCGGGCAGGGCGCGCAGCTGTTCCTTGGCGTCCTTGATCACCGCGCCCAGCGCGGCCTCGCCGGCCACCACCTGCGACCAGTTCAGCCGGCCGCCCTTCAATGCCACCGGGTACTTGGTGGTGAACCAGCCCACCGTGCGCGACAGGTCGACCCGCGCAGCCAGCTCCTCCTGACGCCCGTGCCCCTCCACGTCGATGCCGATCGGCGCCGCGCCGGTCCCCAGGAATTCGGCGAACGCCAACCCGAAAGCGATCAACAGGATGTCGCCCACGCCGGCGTGGAACGCGGCCGGCACCTCACCGAGCAGCAGCCGGGTCGTCTCCACGTCCAGCGAGACGGACAGCTGACCGGCGTTGACGTACGTGTCGACGTCGGGTTGAACCGCCGGCAACGCGGCCGGGGTGGTCGCCACCTGCCGCCATTCGTCGGCCCGGGCCACCACGTCGGGACGTTGCGCGTACTCCTGAAGCAGCGACGACCACCGGGCGAACGACGTCCCGGGCGCCGGCAAGGCGATGGGCTGCCCGTTGTGGTGCTGGGCCCACGCGATGTTGAAGTCTTCCAACAGGATTCGCCACGACACCCCGTCGACGGCCAGGTGGTGGATGATCAGCGCCAGCTGGCCCGCGGACTCCGCCCACGCCGCACTGACCATGACACCGGCGGCCGGGTTCAACCGCGACCGTGCCTCCGCGAGCGCCTCGTCGGACAACGCGTCGACGACGTGCACGCAACCGCGCGCGTCCACGGAGCCGACCTCGGGCACCTGCAGCGACCAGCCGCCGGCGCCGTCGTCGTCGGCGCGCAGCCGCAGGGCGGCATGCCGGTCCAGCAGCGCCTGCAGCACCACCACCACGTCGGCCTCGGTCGCCCCGGCCGGGGCCGACACCACCATGGTCTGGTTGAACTGCTCGATGGGGCCGTCGATGCTCTGAAGCCACCGCATGATCGGGGTCGCGACGACCGGCCCGACGCCGTCGTCGCCGGCGCCGGCGGCGCCGTCGGCGGCCACCTCGGCCACCCGGGCCAGCCGGGAAACCGTCTGCTCGACGAACACATCGCGGGGCCGGAACAGGATGCCGGCCGCGCGGGCCCGGGCCACCACCTGCATCGACAAAATGCTGTCGCCACCCAGGTCGAAGAACGACGCGTCCACCCCGACCCGCTCCAGACCCAGCACCTGGGCGTAGATGTCGGCCAGCAGCTCCTCGACGGCGTCGCCGGGAGCGCGGTATTCGGCGGTGGCGTATTCGGGGGCCGGCAGCGCTCGCCGGTCGAGCTTGCCGTTGCCGGTCAACGGCAGGGCGTCCAGCACCACCACCGCGGCCGGCACCATGTACGGCGGGAGGCGGTCGGCCAGCGCGGCCCGGATCGCGGCCGGGTCGGCCGTCCCGGTGATGTACCCCACCAGGCGCTTGTCGCCGGGCCGGTCCTCGCGGGCGATCACGGCCGCCTGGTCCACCCCGTCGAGGCCCTTGAGCACCGATTGGATCTCGCCGAGCTCGATGCGGTAGCCACGGATCTTGACCTGCTCATCGGAGCGGCCGAAGTACTGCAGCTGCCCGTCCTCGCCCCAGCAGACCAGGTCGCCGGTGCGGTACATCCGCGCCCCCGGACCGCCGAACGGGTTGGCGACGAAGCGGGAGGCCGTCAGGCCGGGCCGGCGCACGTACCCGATCCCGACGCCGCGGCCCGCCAGGTACAGCTCTCCGACGACGCCGGCCGGAACCGGCTGTAACCACTTGTCCAGCACGAACATCGCCGCGCCGGCGATCGGCGAACCGATCGGCACCACGGCGGATCCCGCGGTCAGCGGCTTGCTGATCGACGCGCACACCGTGGTTTCGGTCGGGCCGTAGGCGTCGAGCATCACCCGCCCGGGCGCCGCCCACCGGTTGACCACGTCGGCCGGGCAGGCCTCGCCGGCCACCACCAGGGCGGTGGACTCCAACCCGTCCGCCGGCAACATCGCGACCGAGGACGGGGTCTGGGTGAGGACGCTGACCTTTTCCGCGACCAGCAGGTCGTGCAGGTCCTGCGGGGAGCTCGCCACCGACTCGGGCACCACCAGCAGGCGCCTGCCGCGCAGCAGGGCGCCGAAAATCTCCCACACGGAGAAGTCGAAGGCCGCGGAGTGGCATTGCGTCCACACCTGTCCCTTCGGCAGGCCGGCGTCCAGCGACTCGATCAGCCAGGTGACGTTGAGATGAGGAATGGCAACGCCTTTGGGGGTTCCGGTGGTTCCGGAGGTGTAGATGATGTAGGCGATGTTCTCCGCGGCCGGTGCGGGCAGGGCCGTGTGGGGCTGGGTCTCGACGGCGGGGTCGTGCACGTCGACGACCAGCAGGTCACGCCCTTCGAGCCGCGAACGCAGATCCGCCAGGGTGATCACGGCGCTCACCGCCGCGTCCTCGAGCACGAACTCCATGCGCGCCGCGGAGTGCGCCGGGTCGATCGGCACGTAGGCGGCTCCGGTTTTGAGCACCGCGAGCATCGCCACGACCGCGTCGGCGCAGCGGGGGAACATCACCGCTACGCAGTCACCCGGCCCCACCCCATGTCCGGCCAGCAGGTGCCCCAGCCGGTTGGAGGCCTCGTCGAGTTCGGCATAGGTCAACGACTTGGCAGAGCAGGTCACCGCCAGGGCGTCGGGCGCGGCCTGCACGTGCTCGGCGAACGCCACCGGGATCGACACCGGCGCGGGCACCGGCTCGGTCAAGGCCGCCCGGTTGCTCCACTCGTCGAGCCTGGCCGGCTCGTCGGCGGCCAGCAGGTCGATCGAGGACAGCCACCGCTCCGGGTCGGCGGTCATCTCCTCCAGCACCTGCTGCATCCGCGCCGCGAGGTCGGCGACGCCGAAGTCCGCGAACGGCTGGCCCGGTCCGGCGGTGGACAGGAAAAGCTGGTCGCCCGCGCCCAGGAAGAACAGGCTGAAATGCCCCACGGGCCCGTGGTTGGTGTAGGTGGCCGTTGCCGGGGAGCCGGCCAGGTCCAGGGTCAGCCGCATCGGGATGAAGTTGATGCCGACCCGGGTCGCGGCCTGCCTCAGCCCGTCGCTTTCGAGGGTGTGTACCGGAAATCGCTGATGGTGCAACAACTCCCGGATCCGGATGTCGACATGCTTGCAGAAATCGGCGACAGTCGACGTGGGGGACGTGCTCAGGACCAGCGGCACGACGCCGGCGAACATCCCGGGCAGGGTCTTCGATTCCGGACGCACCCGCCGGCTCACCGGGAAGTCGAGGGCCACCTCCGAACCGCTCCCCGACCACGCCCGCACCAGGAGCGCGCAGGCGGCGGTGGTAACGGAGAACCGGCGGATGCCCAGCTTCTTGGACAGTTCCTTGATCCGGGTGGTGACGGAGGGGTCCAACTGGACGGACGCCGACGGCGAGTAATGGTCCTTGCCGCGCGGGCCGTCGGTGGGCCGCTCGACCCATCCGCTCTCGGGCGGAAGGTTGTTGCTCCAATACTCCTGATCTTCCAGATACTCGGCGGACGCTTCGTATTCGGCCTCCAGGTTCACCAAATCCTGCGTCGATCCGAAATAGGCGTCGGGAATGGGTTTTCCGGCCACCATGGCCGAATAAATGGTCGAAACCCGACGGCAGACCAGCGCCATACCCAATCCATCAATTGCTATGTGGTGGCAGCAACCGAACAAATAAAACTCTTCGGCCTGTGTCTGGAATAACACGAATTTGAAGAGCTGACCGTTCAACGCCATCGGGGTCCGCTGGATCGACGACGACATCGCGCGGGCTTCCGCCACGGGGTCGGGCGAGGCCGTGAGGTCGTGGAAGGTCAGCTCGATGTGCGGGTAATCGATCGGTTTCTGGACAACCTGGCCGTCCACCTCGAAGAACGACACCCGGCCGGATTCGGCCTCCGCCACCGCCTGCGTGATGGCGCGCTCGAGGGCCGCACGGTCTACCGGGCCCTCGATCTTCACCAAGAGCCCGAGTTGCCACTCCGTGCCGACGTAGCCCGTTTCCTGCGAAAGCCAGATGTCCAGCTGCCCGCGCGTCAGCGGAAGTGCGCGATCACCATCTCCCATCGACTCCCCCAAAGCTCCACCCGCCCCATACCCCGACTCGTTACTGCTCAAAACCCCGGCCCGTTGCGAGCTTGTCCCGCAGGCTCTTTGGCCGAATGTCAGGCCAGTTCTGTTCGATGTACTCCAGGCACGCGGCCCGGTCCGTCTCCCCGTACACCACTCGCCAGCCGGCGGGAACGTCGGCGAAGGCCGGCCACAGGCTGTGTTGCTCCTCGTCGTTTACCAA
This sequence comes from Mycobacterium sp. UM_11, assembly GCF_001414075.1. Classification (NCBI taxonomy): domain Bacteria; kingdom Bacillati; phylum Actinomycetota; class Actinomycetes; order Mycobacteriales; family Mycobacteriaceae; genus Mycobacterium; species Mycobacterium sp. UM_11. The sequence continues at coordinate 21,991 of NZ_LATC01000047.1, forward strand.
GACGTAAAAACTACCGTTGTCGTCGTCGAACGGGTTGATGCTCACAATTCTCCAGAGACGTCTAGTTGACACGAGTGGAACGGTTCCAAACCATACTGGAGGCACCACCGTGCGTCCGAGGTTTGGACAAAGTTCCCCGTGCGACCTCTCAGGCTCTTAACGCTGCCTAAAAATTGGGCTGGTGCAGGCTGCGCAGCTGCCGCCGTTGGCTGCTTTGAGCTGCGACAATGGCTTACCGATGCGGCTCGCGATTGGGCTGGCTCGGCCTTCGAGGACGATGCAATTGTGGGTGCTTGTCGTCGCTCAGCCTACCGACCCGAAAGCCGCCGGGAAAATCACCACGCGGGGTGCCCGCGACGACGCCGGCGGCGCCGCGGAAGCGGGCCTGGGGCCCACCCGGCCGCGGGCCGCCCGGACGTCCATCGGGGCGCCCGTGAGCGACCCGTCCGGCCGGCGGCCGACATGCGTTACGCACGCGGTATGCATTACGATCCCGTATCTCCTTGTCGAAGGCCCGATACGGAGAGGATCGGCGTGGTTTACTCATGAAGACACTGGTCACGCCCGCCGGGGGGCAGGGCTCGTACGAGGTACCGAAGAACGACTAGGCTGCGACGTACACCGCGTTCGATGTGCCGCAGGCTGGCGTCGCGATCGCCATGTAACAGTTTGTCCGGGCCGGCGGATATGGCAAGAGACGTCCAAATGGGGTAGAAGGGGGTGCGGTGGTCGAACCCGACGTGCGGGCCCGGCCCGATATCACCATCACGAAAGGCCGCGACATTAGCCAACCGACTAGTCGTCGACGCCGTTTTCTGCCCTTTGGTCGCCGATCGTCAGCCGAGGCCACCGAACGGCGGACCATTCCGCGGGAGAACCGTCGAAGCCAGGAACCGGCGATTCTGAAATTCCTGAAGCATGCGTGGATTCCGTTGGTCATCGTGGCGGTCGTCGCGGCCGGCGGTTTGACCGTTTCGCGCCTGCACGGAATTTTCGGATCGGAAAAGCGCCCGTCGTATGCCGACACCCGACAGCAAGACACCAAACCGTTTAACCCCAAGCACGTGAAGTACGAGGTTTTCGGCCCGCCCGGGACCACGGCCGACATCAGCTATTTCGACGCCAACGGCGAACCGCAGCACATCAACGGAATACCCCTCCCGTGGAGCTTCGACATCGCCACCAACCTCCCTTCCATCGTGGGAAACGTTGTGGCACAAGGCGATAGCGAAAGTCTCGGTTGCCGTATACTCGTGGACGGCGTGGTCAAAACCGAGAAGATCTCAAACGAGATGAATGCGTTCACCTATTGCGTGCTGACGGCGACATGAGTAACCGGGATTTGGCGACGGAACCGACGTCTCCACCATTCTTCGCACGGATGATCCGCCGATTCTCCGTGCCGATCATTTTGGGATGGCTGGCGATCGCCGTCCTCATCAGCATCGGCGTTCCGTCCCTGGAGCAGGTCGAGCAAGAGCGCGCCGTACCGCTGAATCCGATCGGTGCGCCGTCGTTCAAGGCGATGGAACGCCTGGGCACCGATTTCAAGGAAACCAACACCGGCGCCCTGGCCATGATCCTGTTGGAGGGTCAGCAGCCCCTCGGCGACGACGCGCACCTGTATTACGACCGGCTCGTCAAGCAACTGGAAGCCGATCACCAGCACGTGCAGCACGTCCAGAACTTCTGGGGCGACCCGCTCACCAGGGGCGCCGCGCAAAGCGCCGACGGCAAGGCCGCGTATGTGCAGGTGAACCTCAACGGCATCCAGGGCGGCAGCGCCGGCGACCAGTCCGTGGCGGCGATCCGAAAGATCGTGCAGCAGGCGGACCCGCCGCCGGGTCTCAAGGTCTACGTCACGGGCCCGGCCCCGATCATCGCCGACATGAATATCGCCGGGCAGAAGACCGTCGCGCTGGTCACCCTGGTGAGCCTGGCGGTCATCTTCATCACCCTGCTGCTGGTCTACCGCTCGGTTGTCACCGTAATTCTTCTGCTATTGATAGTCGGGCTGGAATTGCAAATCGCCCGGGGAATGGTCGCATTACTGGGCCATTTGGGCATCGTCGGCCTTACCACCTTCGCCGTCAACCTATTGGTGGCCGCGGTGATTGCGACGGGGACGGACTACGGAATATTCTTCGTCGGCCGATATCAAGAGGCGCGGTGGGCCGGTGAAAGCCGGGAAATGGCGTTCTTCACCACCTACGCCAGCGTGGCCAAGGTCGTCCTGGCCTCGGGTCTGACCATCGCCGGGGCCGTGCTGTGCCTCAGCTTCACCCGGTTGCCGTATTTCCAGCCCCTGGGCATCCCGTGTGCCGTCGGCATCTCGATCGCCGTACTCGTCGCGTTGACGCTGGGGCCGGCGCTGATCGCCGCCGGCGCCCGGTTCGGGCTGTTCGAGCCCAAGCGGGCTATCACGGTGCACCGGTGGCGCCGGATCGGCACGGCCATCGTCCGGTGGCCCGCGCCGATTCTCATCGCGACGATGGCCGTCGCGCTCATCGGGTTGCTGACCCTGCCGAACTACCGGCCCAGCTACGACGACCAAAAGTTCATTCCCGCAAGCATTCCCGCGAACGTGGGGTTCGCGGCCGCCGAGCGGCACTTCCCCGGGTCGCGGATGGCGATGCCCGAGATCCTCTTGGTCGAGACCGATCACGATCTGCGCAATCCGGCCGACATGCTGGTGATCAACAAGCTGGCCAAGGGCGTGCTCGCGGTCCCGGGTATCGCGTCGGTGCAGACCGTCACCCGCCCCGAGGGGGCACCGCTTCAGCACACGACGATCCCCTGGATCCTCAGCATGGGCCAGGCCAGCCAGCTGCAGAACATGGCGTTCCAGAAGGACCGCATGGACGACATGCTCAAGCAGGCCAACGAGATGGGCAAGATGATCGCCGTCATGCAGCACATGCTGGACCTGATGCGCGAGCTGGTCGCCACGACTCATCAGATGGTCGCCAAGACGCACGAAATGCAGGAAATCACAAGCGAATTGCGCGACCACATCTCGGACTTCGAGGACTTCTTCCGACCGGTCCGCAGCTACTTCTATTGGGAGCGGCACTGCTACGACATCCCGATCTGCTTCTCGTTCCGATCCATCTTCGACGCGATCGACGGCGTTGACGAGGTCAACGACAAGTTGCGCGATCTGGTCGGCAACCTCGATCAGCTCGACGCGCTGCTGCCGCAACTGGTGATGCAGATCCCGCCGATGATCGAGACCATGCAGAGCATGCGCACCATGATGCTGACCATGCACAGCACCATGTCCGGCGTGATGGGACAGATGGATTCGAGCGCCAAGGACCCCAGCGCCATGGGGCAGGCCTTCGACGCGTCCCGCAACGACGACTCCTTCTACCTGCCGCCGGGCATCATCAACGGCTCGGACGCCTTCAAGCGGATCATGAGCGTGTTCCTGTCCCCGGACGGCAAGGACGTTCGCCTGCTCATCTCGCAACGCGGTGACCCGGCGACGCCCGAGGGGCTCTCGCGCGTCGAGGCGATCAAGACGGCGGCCGAGGAGTCGCTCAAGGGCACGCCCCTGGAGAATTCGAAGATCTATCTCACCGGCACCGCATCGATCACCAAGGACTTGGTGGACGGTTCGAAATTCGACCTGCTGATCGCCGGGGTCTCCGCGCTCTGCCTGATCTTCATCATCATGCTGATCATGACGCGAAGTTTCATCGCCGCCATGGTCATCGTCGGCACGGTATTGCTTTCGCTGGGAGCCTCATTCGGTCTGGCGGTGCTCGTCTGGCAGGACATTCTGCACATCCAGTTGCACTGGACCGTGCTATCCACCTCGGTGATCGTGCTGCTAGCGGTCGGGTCTGACTACAACCTGCTTCTCGTCTCACGAATGAAGGAGGAGATCGCCGCCGGCATCAACACCGGCATCATTCGCGCGATGGCCGGTACCGGAAAGGTCGTGACCAACGCGGGCTTGGTGTTCGCATTCACCATGGGGTCGATGGTGGCGAGCGACCTGCGCAGCATCGGTCAGGTCGGTACCACCATCGGCATGGGCCTGCTGTTCGACACGCTGATCGTCCGCGCGTTCATGACGCCGTCGGTCGCCGCGTTGCTCGGACGCTGGTTCTGGTGGCCGCAACAGGTGCGTCCCCGCCCGGCCAGTTCCATGCTCCGGCCGACCGGTCCCCGCCCGTTGGTTCGTTCCCTGTTGTTGAAGCAGCCGCTCTGAGCGGCGGGTCCAGTTGAGTAACGGGACGGCGCAATCGTGGGGAACATCGTGACACAGGACAGCAGCAGCCGCTTGGGGTCCGCATGACCACCGAACGGACCCGGCGCCCCGTCGTCGCGCGGTCGATCCGCCGGCTCGCGGTGCCGATCATCCTCGCGTGGGTGGGCCTGACGCTGGTGGTCACCCTGTTCGTGCCGTGGCTGGAGACCGTCGGTCGAGAGCATTCCGTTCCGCTCGCCCCGCAGGATGCGCCGGCCGTACAGGCCATGCAGCGCATGGGCCGGGATTTCAAAGAGTCGGACTCGGACAGCTTCGCGATGCTCGTGCTGGAGGGGCAGTCGCAGCTCGGTGACGACGCACATGAGTATTACGACCATTTGGTCCGGGAGCTCAAGGCCGACCCCAAGCACATCGAGCACGTGCAGGATCTGTGGGGCGATCGGCTCACCGCGGCGGGCGCGCAAAGCCCGGACGGCAAGGCCGTTTACGTCCAGTTGAACCTCGCCGGCAACCAGGGCACCACCCTGGGCCAGGACTCGATCGCCGCGGTCCGGCAGATCATCGCGAAGAATCCGCCGCCCCCCGGGCTCAAGGCCTATGTCACCGGTCCTGCCGCACTGATTTCGGACATGCAGAGCAGTGGTGACCGCTCCATCCTGAAGATGACGCTGATCGGCGCCGTCATCATCTTCGCCGTCCTGATGTTCGTTTACCGCTCGATCACGACCGTGATCATGTTGCTGTTGACGGTCGGGATCGAGGTCTTCGCCGCCCGCGGGATCATCGCCTTCCTCGGCGACAACGGCGTGGTTCAGCTGTCCACGTTTGCCATCAACCTGCTGGTGGCACTCGCGATGGCCGCCGGCACGGACTACGGGATCTTCTTCTTCGGCCGCTACCAGGAGGCGCGCCAGGCCGGCGATGACCGGGAGACCGCGTTCTACACCACCTATCAGGGGGTGGCCCCGGTCGTCTTGGGGTCCGGTTTGACGATCGCCGGCGCGATGTTGTGCCTGAGTTTCACGCGGATGCCCATCTTCCAGACCATCGGTGTGCCTTGTGCGGTGGGCATGTTCGCTTCGGTCGTGATCGCGCTGACGCTGGTGCCGGCGGTGCTGACGCTCGGCAGCGGCTTCGGCCTCTTCGACCCCACCCGCCAGATCGGCTTCGGCCGGTGGCGCCGGATCGGCACCGCGATCGTCCGCTGGCCCCTGCCCATCCTAGTCGCGACCATCGCCATCGCATTGGTCGGTCTGGTCACGCTGCCCGGCTACAAGACGAGCTACAACGACCGGCTGTACATCCCCCGCGACATCCCGGCAAACGTCGGCTATGCGGCCGCCGACCGCCACTTCTCCCAGTCGCGGATGATGCCGGAGATCCTCATGATCGAAGCCGACCACGACATGCGAAATCCCGCGGATTTCCTTGTGCTGCACCGCCTGGCCAAGGGCATCTTCAACGTCAAGGGGATCTCGCGCGTGCAGGGCATCACCCGCCCCGAGGGGACGCCGATCCAGCACACCTCGATCCCGTTCCTGCTGAGCATGCAGAACGCGACGATGAGTCAGGACATCAGATACGTCCAGGCGCGCACGAAAGACATGCTCGCGCAAGCAGATTTGATCGGCCAGCAGATCGCGACGATGAAGCGCCTGTACGAATTGCAGAAGAAACTCACCGGCATCACGCATGACTCGATCATGAAGACCCACGAGATGACGGTCATCGTCAACGAGTTGCGCGACGACATGGCGAATTTCGAGGACTTCTTCCGGCCGATCCGCAGCTACTTCTACTGGGAGCGGCACTGCTACGACATCCCGATCTGTTGGTCGCTGCGCGCCATCTTCGAAACCTTTGACGGCGTCGACATTTTGAGCGACAAACTCAAGGATCTCCTCGTCGACCTCGACCACATGGATCGGCTGATGCCGGAGCTGCTCGCGCAATATCCGCCGATGATCGCCATGGCCGAGGACATGAAGGCGATGCTGCTGACCAACTACAGCACCATGTCGGGCGTCATCGGGCAGATGACCAGTAACAGCAAGGACGCCATGGCCATGGGCGAGGCGTTCGACGCGGCCAAGAACGACGATTCCTTCTATCTGCCGCCCGAGATCTTCAACAACGCCGACTTCAAGAAGGCGATGGCCAACTTCTTGTCCCCGGACGGGAAGGCGGCGCGGTTCATCATTTCGCACCGGGGCGACCCCGCCACGCCGGAGGGCGTGGGGCGGATAAACCAGATCCGCACGGCGGCCGAGGAGGCGCTCAAGACGACCCCGCTGGAGAGCGCCAAGATCTACATCGCCGGGACGGCGTCGACCTTCAAGGATTTCCGGGACGGATCCCAATACGACCTGTTCATCGCCGGGGTGGGTGCGCTCTGCCTGATTTTCATCATCATGCTCATCATCACGCGAAGTTTCGTGGCCGCCTTGGTGATTGTCGGCACGGTCGCAGTTTCGCTGGGCGCCTCGTTCGGCATGTCGGTGCTCATCTGGCAGTACGTGCTGGGCGTCAAGCTGCACTGGATGGTGCTGCCGATGTCGGTGATCGTCCTGTTGGCGGTTGGGTCTGACTACAACCTGCTGCTGGTGTCCCGGATGAAAGAGGAGATCGGCGGCGGAATCCGGACGGGCATCATCCGGGCGATGGGCGGCACCGGCAAGGTGGTGACGAACGCGGGCTTGGTGTTCGCGTTCACCATGGCCTCGATGGTGGCGAGCGACCTGCGAATCATCGGTCAGGTGGGTACCACCATCGGCCTCGGGCTGTTGTTCGACACCCTGGTGGTGCGGTCGTTCATGACACCCACCATCGCCGCCCTGCTGGGACGCTGGTTCTGGTGGCCACAGGTGGTGCGTCCACGCCCGGCCAGCCGGATGCTTCGGTCCGAGGGGCCGCGCCCGTTGGTGCGCTCGCTGCTGCACCGTGAATCCGACTACGACGAAGCGCCCACGGCGGAGATCCCGGTCTCGAGGCCGTCCCGCTAGGCGGGTGTCCCCCGCCCGGCCGCCGCCGCCAAAACCGCAACCGGCACCGGTGATCCAGAGATAATGACCGATATCCCTGCAAGTCGATCTGGACGACCGAAACCTAGGACCGCAATGAAGTTTGCCCTGGCCTGCTACGGAACTCGCGGCGATGTCGAGCCTTCGGTGGCGGTCGGCCGGGAGCTGGTCCGCAGGGGGCACGAGGTGCGCCTGGGGGTGCCCCCCGAACTCGTCGGCTTCGCCGAGACCGCCGGGCTGACGGCGGTCCCCTACGGCCCGGAAGTGCATGACTTCCTCGACGAGCAGTTCCTGCGCAACATGTGGACGGATTTCTTCCGCAACGCGTGGAAGATCCGCGATCCGATCAGGCTGGTGCTCAAGGTCTGGGACCCGATCATCCGCTATTGGGACGACATCAACGGCGCGCTGCTGTCGCTGGCCGACGGCGCCGACATGCTTTCCAGCGGCCTCAATTTCGAGCAGGCCGCCGCGAATGTTGCTGAGTACTACGACATTCCGTTCGCCACCATGCACCACTTCCCCATGCGGCCCAACGGGCAGCTCGTGCCGACCATTCCGGCGCCCGTGGTCCGCTCCACCATGACGCTGGTCGACTGGCTGTTCTGGCGCTCGACGAAGGACGTCGAGAACGCGCAACGCCGCGAATTGGGCCTGCCGCGGGCGACCCGTCCGGCGCCCCGCCGGATCGCCGAACGCCGATCCCTGGAAATCCAGGGCTACGACGACGTGTGCTTTCCCGGGCTGGCGCGGGAATGGTCGAAATGGGACGGCCGCCGGCCCTTTGTCGGCGCCCTGACCATGGAGATGACGACCGACACCGACGATGAGGTCGCCTCGTGGATAGCCGCGGGAACACCGCCGATTTGCTTCGCCAGCGGCAGCATCCCGGTCGAATCCCCCACCGAGATGGTCGAGATGATCAGCACCGCCTGCACGCAATTGGGCGAACGCGCACTGATCTGCGCCGGCGGGTCGGATTTCAGCGAAGTCCCGCAGTTCGACCACGTCAAGGTGGTCGGCCCCGTCAATTACGCGGCCGTCTTCCCCGCCTGCCGCGCGGTCGTCCACCATGGCGGATCGGGCACCACGGCCGCCAGCCTGCGCGCCGGAGTTCCGACGTTGATCCTCTGGAGCTCGGCGGATCAGCCCTACTGGGGGGCCCAGGTCAAGCGGCTGGAAGTCGGCACGGCCCGGCGCTTCTCGAAGACCACCAGCAAATCCCTGGTGGCAGACCTGCGGCAAACCCTCACCCCGTCCTACGCCACCCGCGCCCGCGAGATCGCCACCCGGATGACCAAGCCGAGCGAAAGCGCCGCCATGGCCGCCGACCTCTTCGAAGCGATGGCCGGCCGGCCGCGTTAAGGCACGCCGCCCGCCGTCTATTTCCCCGATCGACCAATTGGGTTTCAACTGGCGAAACAGGGTACAGATTCGGCAAACGTTGACAGAATGGCTTCCTGGAAACCTCAGAAGGGTGCTAACGGCATAACTTGGGGGCTAGGCTCATGAACCTAAGTACTGGTCCGGGGTTCCTGGATGCGGGTGGGCCTGACAGTGTGAGGGGGAAGTATTGACTCAGCGTAGTTGCCGCGTCTGCGGCGGTGATCTCCGTGAGGTACTCGACCTCGGACGCCAGCCAGTCTCGAATGCCTTCGTGAAACCCGAAGAGACCGCCAAGGTGCCGTTTTTTCGGCTCGTGGTGGGCCTCTGCACGTCGTGCACGATGGTGCAGCAACTAGACGAGGTTCCGCCCAGCCAGATGTTCCGCGCGGACTACCCGTACCGCGCGTCGGGATCCGCGGTGATTCGCAAGCATTTCGAGGACGTCGCCAGGTGGATCATCAGCGTAATCCCCGACGATGAGAACCGGTTCGTCGTCGAAATCGGCAGCAACGACGGCGTCATGCTGAAGACCCTCAGCGACGCCGGGGTGCGGCACCTGGGCGTCGACCCGGCCGCCGGGGCGGGCGACGTCGCCCGCGCGCACGGCGCCCGGGTCCGCACGGATTTCTTCGACGAGTCGACCGCGGCCGACATCCGCGAAAAGGAAGGCCCGGCAAGCCTGATCTTTTCGGCGAACACGATCAGTCACATCTCTTACCTGGACTCGATCTTCCGCGGGGCGGAGCTGCTGCTGGCGCCGGACGGGCTGTTCGTGTTCGAGGACCGCTACCTCGCCGACATCCTGCGGTGCGTCTACTTCGACCAGATCTACGACGAGCACTTCTACCTGTTCTCCGTCCGCTCGGTGCAGGCGTTGGCGGCGCGCTTCGGCCTGGAATTGGTCGACGTCGAACACCTCCCCCTGCACGGCGGTTCCATCCGCTACACCGTCGCCCGCGCGGGCAGCCGACAGCCCAGCCCCGCCGTGGCGGAATTCCTGGCCCAGGAAAAGGCCGACGGGATCGCCGAGGAGGCGACGTTCGTCCAATTCTCCGAGGACATCAACCGCATCCGCACGGACCTGGTGACCCTGCTGCGCGATCTGCGGTCCGACGGCCGGCGAGTCGTCGGGTACGGCGCCACGTCGCGCAGCGCCACGGTCATGAACTATTGCCACATCGACTCGGAACTGCTTCCGATGGTGTGCGATTCGACCCCGGAGAAGCAGGGCCGGCTGACACCGGGCTCAAAGGTTCCGGTGTGCCCGCCGGAAGTCTTCTCCCACCCCTACCCGGACTACGCGCTGCTGTTCGCGTGGAACCACGCCGACGAGATCATGGCGAAGGAACAAGCCTTCCACGAAAAGGGCGGGCGCTGGATCCTGTACTCGCCCAAGGTCCATATCGTCTGATGCGCCGCCGGCTCACTGCGCCGGTTTGATCAGCAGGCCCTGGCCGGTGGGCAAAGTGCAGATCGGCACGCCCAATTCGCCCGCCAGGGCGTCCATGGCCAGGCGCTGCTCTTCGTGCCCGTGGTAGGCGTAGTCGTCCAGCAGCACGAAGGCGCCGGGCGAGAGCCGCGGCCAGAAAAACCGCAGCGCCGCGACCTCCGGTGGGGCACAGTTCATATCGATATGCAGGAAGGCCACCGTGCGCGCCTCGACCTGGTCGAGCGTCTCCGGGACCGGCCCGACGATGATGCGTTGGTTCTTCCATTGCGCGAAGTTGGCCCGCACACCCTCGACCCCGCTGACGTACATGCCGTTGCGAAGCTGCTGCTCGCTCCGCTCCAGCGCGCCGCCCCGGCGTTCGTCGGCGGTGACGTAACGCGGATCGATTCCCGCGAAAGTGTCGAGCAGATAAAAGGTCTTGCCCAGTCGATCCCAGTCGAGATACTCCATGATGGCGCTGCTCAAGAACCCGTAACTGACGCCGCACTCCACGAAATCACCGTCGAGCCGGCTGGCGTTGGTCGCCGCCCACAAACCGATGTGCGCGCGCCAATGCCACTGGTACCAGTCCTGGCCGCCCAGGGCGCGCGCACCGCGCTCGTAGGCGCGCTGGAACGCCGGATCCTCCATGAACGCGTGGCGGTGGAAACTGAACAACGCGTCGCTGGCGTACGCCTTCGGAAAAAGCTTGCGCGCGAGCCCATACTCCTTGCCCACCATCCATAGCCGGATGCGAGCGCCGGTCGACAGCCTGTTTGCCACGGCGGAAACGATAGCATCGGGATCCGTTGACCCACCCCGGAACGCGGCGGGTTGGCCGGAGCGGCGGCGGCCGCCCCCTTTCACAGCACGCGTTGCCATCAGCGGCCGGACACCGCGTCGGCAGCACGGCACGATGGCCGAAGCGTGAACCTCAGTGGCACAACGAATCCCGCAACGAGGTTCGCGCCGCTAGCCAGAATCGCCGCTTCCTTACTTGACCCGCAGGACGAAACCGGTCTGGTCACCCCGGCCCTGGCGGTTCAGCGCCACCGCGCGCTTCTCCCAGTTCAAGAGCTGCCTGACCCCGAACATCCGAACCATGGCCCCAAGGCTGGTCATTTCGGTCAGCGCGATGTCGCGGCGGTTGGCCTCGCTTCCGATGAACGACCCCGAGCTCTGATCGTCGATGGCCTTCTCGACCCGCAGCCCGGCCCGGTCGGCCGCCACCGCCATACCCTTGCGGGACGGTATGCAAATGTGCTTGGGCGCATCGATGTTCATCCAGTTGGCCCGGTAGGTGTCCCAGACTTCGGACGAGGTGGTCGGCAGCCGGACCAAGCACAGGCCCGTGGGGGCCAGCCTCTCGTGCGCCGCCTTCAGCGTGGCGGTCAGGTCCGGGACGTGTTCGAGCGAATGGTTGAACATGATGACGTCGAACTCGCCGGTCATCTCGTCCAGGTCCCGCTTCGCCAGGGGAACCCCAAGGGCCGTCTTGCCGTCGGCCTCGATGAACGGGTCGGCGCCGGACAGGTTCGTGAATCCGGCCCTGGCCAACCGGTCGAGCAGCGCGCCGCCACCACACCCCACGTCCAGAACCCGCGCGTCGAGCGAAACCCCTAGCTCGCCAAGCATTTTGACGACGTCGCCGCTGGCGTCGTGCGTTCCGATCAGGCTGCGCAGCCCGGGCGGCAGCGCCGAGACGAGCGTACCGACCAGGCGACCGCCGGCGTGCAGGTCATGGCGGTCCTCCTGCGCGGTCAGCCATTGGAACAGCTTGGGCTGCGGCGCGACTTTGTAGGAGTAATAGTCCGAGGGGTAAAAGCGCATGAGTTCTTCACCCTCAAGCACTTTCGCGATCTGCAATGTGCCGCACTCGGCGCAGACGAAGTAATCGAATACTTCTCGGGTCCCGAAATACATCTCCCGAACGGGAACAATTTCGTGCGGACCATTCGATCCACATAGTTGGCACGGTTTGTTAACTTCGCTCACTTCGCCCTTCCCCATGAAGTTTTCGACGCCAGAAACGATACCGCCACGACTCGGGGTCCGTTGGCGATCTGCGAGACTCGACCGGCGGGGCCGATCCCCGACTCAGCCGCCAGCGCTGATCAGGCATAACGCCTCAGGCTGGCGAAGTTTTCCGCGAGGTCCGCGGCCTTCGCGACGCTTTCGCTGGGACTCGTCATTCGGGTGGCGATCTCGCGGGCACGGGCGACGTAATCCGGCGCGAGAATGCGTCGCAGGTCCGTCACCAGTGATTTTTGCGTGGTGGCCGAAAATCGCCGGGTGGTGCCCACCTTCAATCGCTTGACCTGACCGCCCCACAGGGTTTGGTTGACGTCCATCGAAAGAATCAACGTGGGAACGCCGGCACGCAGGCTGGCGGCCGTGGTGCCCGAGCCGCCGTGGTGGACCACCGCGTGGCAGGCGGGGAAGATCTTCGCGTAATTGACCGCCCCCACCACCTTGACGTGGTCGAAGCTCGGCACGTCGCTGTAGTCGCTCGAACCGGCGCAGAGCAACGCCCGCTCCCCCAGCTCGCCGCAGGCGGAGGCGATCATCTGGACGGTCTCGGCCGGCGACGCCACCGGCATGCTGCCGAAGCCGAAGCAAATCGGCGGGGATCCCGCCGCGATCCACGAGGCGACGTCGTCGTCGAGTTCGGTGGTCAGCTCCATCGTCAGCGCCCCGACGAACGGCCGCTGGCCGTCCCACTTCGCCCATTCGGCGGCCAACCCCGGAAAACACGCCTCGTCGTAGGCCTGGATTTCCATCGCGCCCCGTCGGGCGATGCGCGCCGGCGAGGGACCCTTCGCCTTCGGCAGGCCGAGTTCGCGCCGCTGCGCATCCTCGGGCTTCTTGTTCAGGCGCCAGGCCAACCAGTCGAACGCCATCATGGCCGACCGACCCAACGGCGGCGGCAGGATCGAGACCAGCTGGCCGTTGGGCCGCATCGGGGCGTGGTGCAGCGTGGCCAACGGGATGTCGTAGTACTCGGCGACGTTGGCGGCGGGTTCCTGGTAACTCTGCCCGACCAGCAACAGGTCGGCCCCGTCGGCCAGCGACGTCAGCGTCGTCGTCATGTGGCCCCAGCATTGGTCGCTGAGGTCCCACATCTCGCGCCACAACCCGCGCAGCTCCCGGACCTTCCAGAACGCGCCGAAGAAAGACGTCCAGAAGTTGCGGTACACGTCCAGCCACAGCTGGGTCTCTAGCCCATACGCGACCGCCGGGAGACCGGCCGACTCGGCGAAGCCGATCAGGTCGGGCGGCACCGCCATCCGCACGTCATGGCCCCTGCGCAGGAGTTCGCGACCGACGACGACGGAAGGCTCGATGTCGCCTCGAGTTCCATAGCAGGCCAGCACAAACTTCATCGCGAACCAAGCCTTTCACTTGACGTGCGCACCGGCGGCGGCAGGGGCACCGGTCATTATGGCCGGTTCTCCGGTGCCGGGGGCGGCTTCGATCCTCCGCGTGCGCGCGGCGATACCGCGCTCGGAGCGTCAGCGCGCTCCGGTGCGGCGCCCCGGGCGGGTTGCCCTCACTTGCGCCAGAGCACGCCCGTGCCGTCGATCTCCTGGATCTCCGCGGTGATGCCGTGCTTGGTCCGGTAGTCCGTGGTGGCCTGCCGGCACGCGTCGAGGGCGTGGTAGTCGTCGATGATGCAGAAGCCCCCGGGCGACAGCCGCGGGTAGAGCGCGTCGAGCGCCTGGATCGTCGATTCGTAGAGGTCCCCGTCGAGCCGCAGGACGGCGATTTGATCGATGGGGGCGTCGTTCAGCGTGTCCTTGAACCAGCCGGGAAGGAAACGAACCTGGTCGTCCAGCAGCCCGTAGCGCGCGAAGTTGGCCCGGACCTCCGCTTCCGGTATCGCGAGGATGTTGGCCGCACGGTGCAGGTTGATGCCCGCGTCCGCCTTGTAGTTGGCCGGGTCCGGCGGTGGGACGCCTGTCTCTTATACACATCTG
>NZ_LATC01000048.1:0-36000 GCF_001414075.1 Mycobacterium sp. UM_11
ACCGACCGCGATCGGCGCGCGTATCACCGCCAATGACCCGCAGCTGTTGCTGGCCCACGGTTACGACCACAACTGGGTGATCAACCGCGACGACAACGCCGGACTGGTGCAAGCGGCCAAGGCCGAGGACCCGCGGACGGGGCGCACGCTGACCACAACCGAGCCAGCTGTGCAGTTCTACACGCCCAACTTCATCGAAAGGGGCGTTCACAGGCACCAGCGGGCACATCTACCGGCAGGGCGCGGCATTCCCCATCGAGACACAGCACTACCCCGATTCGCCGAACAACCGAACTTCCCGACCACCGCACTCAACCCGGGCCAGACCTATGAATCAACAGCGGTTTTCGCCTTCGGCACGCGGTGACCGATTAGCGAAGGCGAAAACGCTGGTGTCCGGCCGCGTCATCTATCGGTTCGCGTTGCGGCGATTGGCTGATCTATCGGCCCTAACGTGCGCTGGGGTTTCCCAGCCTGGCGCCGTTTTGCATTTGATCAAAGTGTTGTCTCTGAAGCGCATGCCGTTGCGGGTCTTGTTGAATGAGAGGTCTTTGGGCTGATCCGGCGGGATTAGGCCGTGCTTTGCGCCGCAAAGTCCGCTTAGGACGGACGGCACTCGGACAACGGTACGTCGAGAATTCCTAGGTACGCGACGCGAAGGTGTCTTACGCTCCTTTACACGCAGTGGCGATTCCCGAGGCTCAAGCCTGAAGGGGGCGACATGACCGATGAATCGGTCCTTGAGGCAGACGTTCTGGTAGTGGGATCCGGCCCGATCGGCGCCACCTTCGCGCGCACGTTGGTCGAAGCTGGGCGAAAGGTGATCGTCATCGATGCGGGGGCGCAGCATTCGGCGCGTCCCGGGGAGCACCTGAAGAACGCATTCGTCTACCAGCGGGACTTGGATCGTTTCACTCCCATCGTGCAGGGCCTTCTGAATCCGGTGTCGGTCGCCCCGGTGGGAGCGCGCCGCACAGTCATCGATCCACTGTCATTCCGAGCCGGCCGTTCGATCCGAAGTGCGCACAATCCCCGTCAAGACCCCGACAAGAACCTCGAAGCCGCAGCCGTCTCCTACGGTGTGGGCGGAATGTTCACCCACTGGACGAACAACACCCCCCGTCAGCACCCCACGATGGAGCGCCTGGACTTTATCGACGACGCGGAGTGGGATGTCCTATACGGAAGCGCCGAAGCGTTGCTCAACACAAATTCGGACGTATTCGATGGTTCCGTCCGTCACGCGGCGGTGATCGATGCGCTCAGCAAGCATTACCCGGGCCTCCCGAAAGGTTTCGGCCCTCAGAGCCTGCCGACGGCGGGTGAACGCAGCACCGTCAACGACGAGTTCGTCCACTTCACCGGCACCGACACCATCCTTGGGCCGCTCGCCGATGACCCAAACGCGCACGGAGCCGGGCGTTTTCGGATTCTCGAGCAACACCGCTGTACCACCTTGGTGCATAAGAACGGCCGGGTGGACCACGCAGTTGTCGAGGATTTGATCCGGTGGCGGACCTTACGCATTCACGTCGATCTGGTGGTGGTGGCCGGTGGCGCTGTCCTCACACCGCAATTGTTGTGGGCCTCCGGCGTTCGCCCAACCGCGCTCGGCCGGTATCTCACCGAGCACCCGATGGCCTTCACCCAGGTTGTACTGCGTGAGGACCTCGTGCAAAGCCTGTGGTCGCGCCTGTCGGCTGAACAACGGGATGCTCTAGAGGCGGAAAAGGACCCGGTGCCGATTCCCATGCATGATCCGCCCCCGATGGTGTGGATTCCGGTATCCGACGGCCGGCCCTGGCATTGCCAGATTCACCGCGACTCCTTCCAATATGGGGCGCTGCCGCCCGATATAGATGACCGTCTCGTAGTGGATCTGCGCTGGTTCGGCATGGTCGAACCAAATGTTAACAATCGGGTATGGTTCGAGGACGACCTCCGCGACAAGTTCGGAATGCCCCGGCCCACCTTCGAGTTCACCCTCGGCGACGCCGACCGGCGACGGGCGCACGCCATGATGAGCGACATGCTTGAGGCGGCTCAGGCGCTCGGCGGCTTCCTCGTCGGGGCGGAACCCCGCTTTCTTCCGCCAGGAAGCTCACTGCACCTGGAGGGCACCAGCCGCATGGGGCCCAAGGACGACGACACCTCGGTCGTCGATCCGTACTCCAGGGTGTGGGGTTTTGACAACCTCTATCTGGGCGGAAATGGGCTGCTGCCCACTGCCAACGCCTGCAACCCTACGCTGACCAGTGTGGCGCTGGCCATTCGCGCAGTCCATCACATAATCGGCACTCCCGTCCCGGCACCGCCGTCGTGATCACCGCTGCCGGGCACAGGGCTCTCGCTGAAGGATCGGAATGACTGGGAGCGCATTCCCCCCTATCGCCGAACTCGCATTCTTGGCCGATACCGAAACCTGCGCCCTGGTCGCGCCAGGCGGCAACATCGAGTGGCTTTGTCTACCCCGACCGGATAGCCCCAGCGTGTTCGGTTCACTACTGGGCCGCAACGCGGGCGGCTGCCGACTTGGCCCGGCCGACGCGGCGGTGCCGACCGCGCGCCGTTACCTACCGGGCACACTCGTGCTCGAGACCACTTGGCATACCTCCACCGGGTGGCTGACGGTCGTCGACGCGCTTATTGTCGGGCCGTGGGTCGAGGCAGAGCGCGCACCGGATTACAAGCGCGCCCCCCGCGACAATCGCGCCAGCCACATCCTCGTTCGGCTGGCTCGATGCACCCACGGCAGGGTGGACGTCGAAGCCGTGTGCGAACCCGTGTTTAGCTACGGGACAGTCGATGCCGTGTGGGCCTGGTATGGACTGGGCTACCACGAAGCCGTCACCAAAGCCGCAGAGAGTCAACCGAAGTTGCAGGTGCGCAGCGATCTTCGGCTTGGGATCGAGGATCGGCGACTCGAGGCGCGCCACACCCTTTATGCAGGAGAACAGACCTTCCTCTCGGTGGCTTGGGAGAACGCGAATGGTCCGTCCAACGCAGCGCAGGCGGATGCTCTGATCCAGGCCACAGACTGCTATTGGCGCGAGTGGCTTGGCCACGGAACGTTTCCCGATCACCCATGGCGATCTCATCTCCAGCGCTCCGCTCTCACGCTGAAGGGACTTACGTACGCCCCGACCGGGGCGATGCTAGCAGCGGCGACGACCTCGCTGCCCGAATCGCCTGGAGGCAACCGGAATTGGGACTATCGGTATAGCTGGATCCGCGACTCCACATTCATGTTGTGGAGCCTCTACACGCTAGGGCTCGAGCGGGAAGCTGACGACTTTTTCGCCTTCGTCGCCGATGCCGCGGAACAAGGTGACCTCCAAGTGCTTTACGGGATCGCCGGCGAGCGCGAACTCGAAGAGCACGAAATCAACCTACCGGGATACGAAGGGGCCCAGCCGGTTCGGGTAGGAAACGCGGCATATTGCCAACGTCAGCACGATGTCTGGGGCGCGATCGCGGATTCGGTGTGGCTCCACTTCAAGGATTGCGACGACCATCTGTCCGCGCGCATCTGGGGCCTCCTTGTTCCGCAAGTGGATGCCGCGCTGGCGAACTGGAAAGAGCCTGACCGCGGCATCTGGGAAGTCCGCGGCGAACCTAAACATTTCACCTCTTCGAAGTTGATGTGCTGGGTGGCAGCCGACCGAGGCGCTAGATTGGCTGAGCGACAAAGCGATTCGGTTCGGGCCGCACGATGGGCGAAAGCCGCGAAAGAAATCAAGGCCGATATCTGCAAACACGGCGTGGATCACCGCAACGTCTTCACTCAGTATTACGGCTCCGAAGAACTCGACGCGTCGCTGCTGCTGATGCCACTGGTTCGCTTCCTTCCACGAAACGACAAGCGAGTGCGCGCGACGGTCGACGCCATCGCGGACGAACTCACTGACCAGGGCTTGGTGCTTCGCTACCGCGTCGAAACGACCGACGACGGACTCGACCGCCAGGACGAATCAACTTTCACCATCTGTTCTTTCTGGCTGGCATCCGCGTTCGCCGAACTTGGGGATAGCGAGCGGGCGCGGTCGCTGTGCGAGAAGCTCTTGGCCTTCGCTGGGCCACTCGGCTTGTATGCCGAGGAGATCAACCCGACGACCGGTCGCCACTACGGCAACTTCCCGCAGGCCTTCACGCACCTGGCCCTCATCAACGCGCTGACCAAAGTCATCAACTATGACATGGACCGGCCGCAGCATTTCGTTCCTATCCGGTCGTGAGAGGTACGGGAGGCCGTAATGACGGTAAGTGAAACACCCGATAACCCGATGACTCCAATGGATCCGAGCGCCTACCTTAGTGCATTGCCGCAAGACCAGGCGGAGAAGTTGCGTGCGGTGAATGCGCCCGGACTCAACGACTTGCGCCGGTATCTTGCCGAGGGTAAGGCAGTGGCCTTCCTTGGCGCGGGCGCATCCACGCCGATATATCCGCTCTGGGGTACTGTAATCGGGCAGCTGATCGACGCTGCGGTGGAACGAGGATTGCCAACGGGAGCGGCCGAAACATGCCGTCAATTGGCCGATAAACAACCGGACGCCGCGGTCGAGGTGCTGCGCCGGCGCCTGGGTCTTGCTCAATACCGGTCGGCATTGAGCAAGACGTTCAAGGTGCGTACGGACCCGGAATCAAACCGGACCTGGACACCTATCCAGGAGTTGGTGTGCCGGTGCGCGTTTAAGGCGGTCGTGACCACGAACTACGACCCGGGGATCGTAGACGCTCGGATGCGGGTACGAACGTCCGCGTCAGCAACAGGGTTCACTTCCTGGAACGACGAACTCCCACTGGATGATTGGTATACCGGTGACGTTTTCGATAAGCACGAGTTGCCTGTATTATTCGCACACGGCCACCACAACGAGCCCGACGCAATGGTGCTTGCCACCACCGATTTCCGACGCGCATACGCGGGCAGCAAGCTAGCGGATGTCTTGCAGCAAATGATGCGGACCGGACATCTGGTCTGGATCGGGTTTAGCTTCGCCGACCAACGCATCAACGCAGTGCTGCGGGAGGTCGCCGAACACGCTGGCACACGGACGGAGCCGGGTGCCGCACCGCGGCATGTAGCGATAATGTCTTGGGATCCGGGACGCGGGCACGACCCGGAGACACTGCGCGATATAGCGGAGATCAGCTACCTCAGCGAGCTGGTGCTTTACCCGGCACCTAACCACGACCACAGCGCCCTCCAAAAGCTGCTTGCGACGGTCACCGACAACCAATACCGGCCGGCGGAACCGCTTGCCATCGCGTCGACTCCGACACCGACCGGCAAAACGACGACTGTGTCGAAGCCGAGCACTCGGGGTCCGCTCGCGAGCCCGGCGCGGAAGATGGAGGTGCGGTGGGTGCATGGAGAGGAGCGGGCGCGCTCTTTCACGGGCCGGGCCGAGGAGTTGGCGCGACTGGATCGGTGGGCCGCCGACCCCTCAGTGCGGTTGGTGGGCGTAACCGCATGGGGTGGGGCCGGGAAAACCGCTCTGGTTACACATTGGCTGCAGGAAGCCGGCGGCGCCACCCGCCGCTCCGGAATATGGGGTCTGTTCGGGTGGAGCTTTTTCGCCGATCCGTCTGCCGATCACTGGGCCCGGGCGCTCCTGAAATGGGCTCCCCACCAGGATGCGGTAGAACCGAGCGAAAATTTGGCCGCAGCCGTGGTGGCCGCGGCATCTGCTGTCCCGATGGTGTTAGTGCTCGATGGACTCGAAATAGCGCAGGAAGGACCGGGCAGCGACACATACGGCCGACTCCTCGATGGCACCCTACGGGAGGTCCTTACCACACTATGTCGCGTCGAGCACAACTCGTTGGTTGTGCTGACCAGCCGATTTCCCTTTGCTGACCTGCAGGGCTTCGACGGCAGCTCGGCGCGGATGCTCGACGTGCCCCCATTCACGCCAACCGAGGGCGCAGCGCTCCTCGCCACAACGAATCCCGATGCGCTCGATGACGAGCAGCGTCGCCGACTTGTGGCAGAGGTCGACGGCCACGCACTGGCCCTCACCACTATCGCCGCCATGCTCAGTGAGCGCGCCGGCGCGGCCACCACCGCTAACGACTTGTTCAACCAACTCGCCAGCTCAAGAACCACCGAGTCGAAGGTGGCCCAAGTCCTCAACTTCTATGCGGAACAACTCAGCGAGGCCGACCGGTACCTGGTCGCCGCTGTGTCTCTGTTTGTCCACCCGGTCACCGCCGAACAACTGCTCACCGTCACCGCGCACGAGACATTCGGGGAGCTACTGACCGACTGGGACAAAACACGGGTGCAGGAAGCGGTTCAGGGACCGCTCGCCGGACTACTGACTTGGCATCCAGACGCCACCATCACCGCCCATCCCCTCGTCCGCCAAACCTTCCGGCCTCTCGCGATCGGCGCGGCGCGGACCGCTGTGGATATCACACTTACCGAGACTTACTCCGGCCCTGCCAGTGACCGCGCTCAGGCACAACTTCTCGTCGAGGCCGTCGAGTTACTTATCGACGCCGACCAGTGGGGCGCCGCCCACGACCTGTACGTTGCGCGCACGCGCCACCACTGGGTGTGGTACGACCTGCCCGCGGTGCGGCTCGGGCAACGCGCCACCACCGCTTTTGTCGCCAACCCCGCCCGACGCGACGCATGCCGGGCCCACCTCGGCGACTCCCTTCTGCTCGAGTACCTGGGAATGACCGGGGTATTTGCCATGTATGCGGGCGACGTAGCCACCGGCGTCGACTTTCTTAACGACACAATCCATTTCGAAGCGGAGATCACTCCGACAGACCTATCAATCTGGTTGCAGAGCCTGGCCGCATGTTTGGCCCGACAAGGTCAGGTGAAGGCGGCGGAGCGAGCGGCCACGGATGCGCTCACGCATGCCAAAACCGCCAACGACGCTGAGCAGATCAGCGATTCGCACGCGTGGCTTGCGTGGGTAGCCGGCATGGGTGGAAACACCGGCAAGGCTGAACGGCATTTCCTGGATGCCTGCCGCACCGAAGCTGCCAACCACCACAGCACCGACCAAATCTCCCCGGTCGCAGCGATTCGGTGGGGTGAGTTCTTGGCCAGGACCCGCCGGAGCGGCCCGGCGCGCCGGCTTACCGGCCGCATCCGCGATCTGAGCCAACGCTTGAACAGAGGATTGGACGTTGCCCGCTGCAGCGTGTTGATGGCCCGTCTGGACCTCGCCGAAGGCGACCTAATCAGCGCCGCAGACCACCTCAGCGCCGCGGTGCAAACCTTCCGCGACGGCGACGTCATGATCGAACTGGCGGATGCGTTGACGGCCGCCGCCGACCATGCACGCCAAACCGGGGATCTCGTCCTGGCAAACGACCACGTGACCGAGGCGCTTGCTATCGCTGCAGCAGGCGGGCTAATCCCAATCCAGGTAGCGGCGCAAACCATGCGCGCCCACATTGCGGTAAATTCCTTCGCCGCCAGCCCCGACCCAAAACATCTCCATTTTGGACGTGATGCCGCCGACATGGCCCTACACCTCTCCACCGGCGCCCACTCCCTGCCGTGGCACGAACTCGGCGCCCTGCGCGCGCGCGCCCTACTCGACGAAGCAGAAGGCGTCAATGACGGATGGGACACGCGGGCCGAGCAACTCGAAAACAAACTGATACCTGAAGGGCTCGACCCCGACCCCATTGGCGACCAGACCACCTAGAGTTCGTCCTTCCCCAGACGAACGCGAAGTCGCGCAACAAGTGCGGCGCGCCGGTGGCGACTGCCACGACACCGGACGAGTACAAGCAAGTCACTATGCTGTTCGCCGGAGTAATGCATTCGATGCAAGTTGCCCGATGCTTCGGCGTTCCCGGTCCAGGTCCCGCTTGGCGTGGCGTCGCCAGGCGCTCCGGCATGGTGACTGACGGTACTGCCGACTATTTTGGGGCGCTGGCCTGGCCGTATCGTGATTTCCGCTTCAGCCCGACTTAGACGACAGATCAGCTACGAGGTCGCCTCGGTACCTTATGCTGGACGGGCTCGACCGTCCAGGACCGCCGGACAAAGCGTGCACCACCGAGGAGCACCCATTGACCATCAACACGCACACGATGGCAGTAAATCCCAGGGGCAGGCGCTCGGCGGTGGCGACCGCTGACGCGAAATGGGCCAGCCGACCGACTCTTGGGCGTGTCCTGAGCATGCCGCAACAACCCGGTACCTGACGTGGCAGCGCTTCCGCATCCGCGCGGTTGGGCACACCTGCATTCAGCGGCGCCTTCGGGTCCCGGTTGGGTGCGGGCGAAAGATGACCCCCCCAGATTGGACGAACCTCCCCACGGTACCCCGCGCCTGGATTGGGATCCGGGCCACGACCCTTTCGACGAGACGCGCGTCGATCCCATTGCGGACACGCTGCGCTGTGACCGGACTGCCCCGTACGGCCGCGCACCCGGCGGGGCGGCATACAGCGAGCGGGATTACGCAGAGCGGTTTCACAAGCTGGGCCCCAAGGGCGAACACGCCGTAGCCTGGCCGCCCAACCAGGGCGCGGTCATGCGTACCAAGGTGGACTACACCGACGACATACAATTTGTTCACGAATTCGGCCAAATGATGGATCGTTTCGGACCACCGAGTGGCGCGTTTATGGCGTTGATTTATGAGGGACCGGAGGGGAACCGAATCCCCGCCTCCTATGAAGCACGTGCCATCCACTATGACTCGCTATACGGGAAGCCTCTCACGTATACGCTGGTACCGGGCAACCTGCCCCTGGGGTGGAAGATTCGTGTTATGGACACAGCGCCCGCATTGGGTCAGCCCGGCCGCTGGGTGAGCCTGGTATTCCTCACGGAAATTGACGAAGAACTGAGCATCGACGAACTGATTGACGCCGAGGTCCTGCAATGACAGGTGGCGCCATGGCTGGTGGCCTTGAGGTCTCTAGCGACCTCCGGGAATGGGCATCGGACGCTCGCTATTCTCTAACTCCGTCCGATCAGTATGGTCGAGCAGTTTTTTCGACCAGTAACAGTGAGATCCGCTACTTCATTGGTGCGGGCAATGACGGTCGGTTCCGTGTCACCCGCTCAAACCGGATGGGGCCGGAACAACTGGAACTCGCTGCACCTTCGTTGTTGACAATAGAGACGTTTCTCTACGGATCTTTCGGCTCGGACATTAGGTATTACAGCGACCTGGCGCAGGCGAAGCTGGCCGAACCCCTACCTGACGGCTTCAGGGTCGGTTCGCTTGCCGACGAGGGTCAGGACCACCTCGCGCGGTTCGTCGCCGCGAATCGGGACTACCTCGCGCAGCTCGGTGAACCAGATCAGGATTACGTTGCGCGGTACAGCGACACAAATCGGGACTACCTGGTGCTGATTGCTCCCGACGGTGATAGGACGGCGGTCGACTGTTCCGGAAGGTTCCTGGCCGAAATCCGCCTCACCCGTCTGGCCGTATATCTGCGCTATGGCGTCGAGGAGATCAAGGCCTCGTTTCTGAATCCCAGTGGCGGGCAACTCCTCACCGTCAGCGACGGCGAGGGAGAAGGCACCGCCGCACCCTCCTGATCCGGTTCGCGCCCGAAAGCTGAATCGGCGCGTGCTTTTCCGCGCAGACGGGCATGTCCGAAATGGGTGTCCGCACGCTGCGCCAAAGTGCCACGGTGACCTGGCTGGAGTGCTAGGCAAACCTCAAGGCGGTGACCGTCCTCCTCGGTTACTCTTCCATCGCGGTCCTCAAGGCCGCTGAGGACTCCCGCTACCACCCCGCGCTGGTGCTGATCGCGGCGACCGGTCTGCGCAAGGGCGAGGCGCTGGGCCTGGCCTGGGACCGCGTGGACCTGGACGCCGGGCTGCTGAAGGTCACCGCCACACTGGGTCGCATCGGTGACCGGCTGGTGATCCGCGAACCCAAGACCGAGCGGTCCCGGCGGACCGTCCCGCTCCGCGCCGCGGTGGTGGCGATGCTCCGCAAGCACCGGGCCGCCCAGCTCGAAGAGCGCATGGCCGCGGCGAACGTGTGGAAAGACTCGGGTCTGGTGTTCTGCACCGAGCAGGGTGGGCCGGTCGACCCGCGCAATCTGCTGCGGGTCATCGAGGTCGCGGCCAAGGCGGCAGGCGTCGCCGACGTCGGAGTGCACACCCTGCGACATAGCGCGGCCGTCGCCTGGCTGGAAGCGGGCGTGCACATCAAGGCGGTCGCTGACCTGCTTGGGCATTCATCGATCGCGATCACCGGCGACGTGTACGGACACACCAGCGACGACACCGCCAGGGCCGCGATCGACGGCCTGGCGGGTCGCCTCGGACTCTGAACCTAGCTACTGGGTCAGCGCACCCCACCAGGGCTGCGGTTCCGGCCCGGTCTCGGCGGCGATGATCGACTGCCGCTGCACCGGATCGTGCCATCGAGTCACATCCACCAGGAATTCGGTGCCGTCGTTGATCTGAACCGCGACTGTTCCGTCGCCGAGGTAGCGGCGCTTGACGTTGACGTTGCCCATTTAGGGCCTCCCTTCTCGATCGGGGAGCGACTCTTTCACTCCCTCATCTCTTAAGGGGTGGAGCCAGGCCATTTCACACTTCCGGTCGTACGACCAACTTCAAACACGTGATCCTGGTCGGGGTACGGGCTGGGGTGCGGCCCATTCTTGACTGGCCGATTGCGGTCAAAAACCGCCTCTCACCTGCGTCGGGCTGACAGGATTTGAACCTGCGACCACTTGACCCCCAGTCAAGTGCGCTACCAAACTGCGCCACAGCCCGGATGCCGCCCGAATCGGCGGCAGCAGGTCGAAAGCCTACCGCAGACGGCCCGCAACTCGGCGAAGCGGCCTCCGCCCGACCCGGCGATCGGGCGGGCCGAGAAACCGTAAACGCCAGTCCCCGTCGGGATCTAGACTCCTGTGCACGAACGCAGGCGGGCCGCTGTGCTCGCTGACCAACTCCGGGGGGACGACCGCAATGATGGCGAACGGTGCGGCGCGTGGCAGGTAACGAGCCGCCGCCGAATCCGGGCAATTCCCTGCCGCCTGGCGCCTATCACGTCGGCCCGCCCGGCGCTCCCTATGCGCCGGGGCAACCTCCATGGAGCGGCTACCAGCCGGGGCCCGTCGGCCCGCCGCCTCCGTGGCCGCCAAGCCCGCAGCCAGCCCCAGCACCCGGCGCCAAACGATGGTTGATGGTCACGACGGCCATTTTCGCGGTCGCCTCGACCGTGTTGGGCATCATCCTCATCAGCCGTGTGATGACCTCGGATGCATCGGCGTCGTCACACCGCGAGCCGCCCGGGCTGTCGGTGCCCACGACACCGGGGCTGGTTCACCCGGAAGACCTGAAGAATCTTCTGTTGACTCCGGCCGAGGCCGGCGACATCCTGCACATCCAGGGAATGACGCTCTACCAGAGCAACAACGGCCTGTTCATGGATACCGCCGACCCGCCCGACTGCGCCGGCATCTGGGCCCCGGGCATGGCGCAGGTCTATCGCGACACCCGCTTCATCGACGCGCAGTCGGCCGAACTGCACGGGCCGGGTGACGTGTACGTGAAGTTGACCCTGCAGTCGCTGGTGGCCTTTCCGACCGCGAAAGACGCCGGCGCCGTCTTCGAGGACCTCACGAAGAAGTGGGATCACTGCGCTCGAACCGACGTTTTGGTGAACCGCCACGAGGGCGGCACCATCGCCGTCGGCGACCCTCGGGTCGTCGACAACACGCTGCTCGTCTCCTGGGACAAGAGCGGCGGGACCGGGTGGGGCTGCCAGCGCGCCTTAATGCCGCGCAGCAACGTCGTGATCGACATGAGGGTGTGCGATTACGGCGGCAGCACTCGAGCCCCCGAACTCGTCAACAAAGTCGCCTCCCGGATCCCCACCTCGTGAACAGCCCCGGAGGTAAGCCATGAGCGCTCCAGGCGACTGGGGCAGCGGCCCGGGAGGCAGGCCACCGGCAGGCCCGGGTTACGCGCCACCGTTTGGGTACCAGAACCCTCCCGGACACCCGCCGTTCTGGCCGAACCCGGCGCCGGCCCCTGGCCGCTCCGGTGGGTCGCTCGCGCGGTGGTGGTGGCTGACGGGCGCCGCCGCGGCGCTGACGGTCGGGCTGGTGATCGCGGTCATCGTGTACCAGCCGGCCCAGTCGGGCGGCGGCACCGTGGCCGCCTCCGCACTCCCGGACGTCCTGCTGAGCGCGGACGAAGCCGCCCATGCCGTGGGCGCCGAAAGATTGTCCGGCGAACCGGTTCAAGACAAGCTGGCCGACACCCCCATCGTCGACGAGGACTGCGTCGGTGTGCTGAAAGCCGCCGAGCAGAAGGCGTACGGGACGACCGGTTCGACTGCGGTTCGGACCCAGGAGCTCGGCGACGGTGATGCCAAGGGATGGCGATTGATTCAAGCCGTCGTGTCCTTCCCGGACGCGCAATCCGCGAACAACTTCGTCGGCAATGCCGCAACGGACTGGCAGAGGTGCGCAAATCGCGAGCTCAACACCCGAAACGTCAACAACGATGATCCCCGCAACGTGTTTTGGAAGACGGGATCGGTGTCGCGGGCCGGGGGCATCCTCGCGATGGACATGGTTCAAGAGGCCCAGGGCTGGAACTGCCAGCGCGCCCTCAGCGCCCGGAACAACGTCGTCATCGACCTTGATCTCTGCGGACGAAACGTGTCGGGATCGGCGGTGCCACAATTCGTGAACGCCGTCGACAAGAAAATCGACGCCCGGAGCTCGTAGCCGGCCCGTGGCGCCGCCCGCTTCGCGGGATCAGTGTGAATCCTGGGCGTTGAGTGTGCGCTCAGGGCGGGAAGAACGCCAGATTGCCGCCGTGGGTGCACACGCAAAGCCCTGGGCGCACACTCAGGGCCAAGAGCCCGAAAGCTCAGCGCCGCTTGGCTCCTC
This sequence comes from Mycobacterium sp. UM_11, assembly GCF_001414075.1. Taxonomy (NCBI): domain Bacteria; kingdom Bacillati; phylum Actinomycetota; class Actinomycetes; order Mycobacteriales; family Mycobacteriaceae; genus Mycobacterium; species Mycobacterium sp. UM_11. The sequence continues at coordinate 12,873 of NZ_LATC01000048.1, forward strand.
GCTTCTCGCGCACCCGCACGTTGATCCGGATCGGCGAACCCTCGAAGCCGAAGGCCTCCCGCAGCCGCCGCTCCAGGAAACGCCGGTAGCCGGCCTCCAGGAATCCGGTCGTGAATAGCACGAACGTCGGGGGGCGGGCGGTCGCCTGGGTGGCGAACAGGATCCGCGGCTGCTTGCCCCCGCGCACGGGCGGCGGCGTCGCGGCCACCACCTCCTTGAGCCAGGCGTTCAGTGGCCCCGTCGGGATGCGCGTGTCCCACGACGCCAGGGCCGTCTCCATCGCGGGCACCAGCTTCTGCACGGCGCGGCCCGTCCGCGCGGAGATGTTGACGCGCTGCGCCCACCGCAGCTGCACCAGCTCGCGGTCGATCTCGCGCTCCAGCAGCTCGCGCCGATCCTCGTCCACCAGGTCCCACTTGTTGAAGGCCAGCACCAGCGCCCGGCCGGCCTCGATCACCATCGACAGCACCCGCTGGTCCTGTTCGGTCAGCGGCTCGGAGGCGTCGATCAGCACGACCACCACCTCGGCCGCGTCGATCGCCGAGTGGGTGCGCACCGAGGCGTAGAACTCATGCCCGCTGGCCTGGCCGACCTTGCGCCGCAGGCCCGCGGTGTCGACGAAGCGCCACACCTTGCCGCCCAACTCGATCAGCGAGTCCACTGGGTCGACGGTGGTGCCCGCGACGTCGTGCACCACCGAACGTTCATCTCCCGCAAGCTTGTTCAGCAGCGAGCTCTTGCCCACGTTGGGCTTGCCCACCAGCGCCACGCGTCGCGGGCCGCCCGGCGCGGGCGCCGCCTCGGACACCTCGGGCAGCGCGGCCAGCACCTCGTCGAGCAGGTCGGCGACGCCGCGACCGTGGATCGCGCTGACCGCGTGCGGCTCACCGAGGCCCAGCGACCACAACGCGGCCGCGTCCGCCTCGCCCTTCTCGCTGTCAACCTTGTTGGCGGCCAGGAAAACCGGCTTGCCCGAGCGCAACAGGATCCGCGCGGCCGCCTCGTCGGCCGCGGTGGCGCCGACGGTCGCGTCGACCACCAGGATCACCGCGTCGGCGGTGCGCATGGCCACCGACGCCTGTTCGGCCACCAGCTGCTGCAGGCCCTTCGCGTCGGGCTCCCATCCCCCGGTGTCCTGCACCACGAACCGGCGGCCCGTCCACAGCGCGTCGTAGGACACCCTGTCGCGGGTCACGCCGGGAACGTCCTGCACCACCGCCTCGCGCCGGCCCAGGATCCGGTTCACCAACGTCGACTTGCCGACGTTGGGCCGACCGACCACCGCGACGACGGGTGCGGGGCCGGGCTCCGCCGCCTCATCAACGTCGAAACCGACCGAATCCCAATCACTTTCGTCGGACCACGTGCCGTCGGACGTCACCGCACCGCCCCGTTCCGCTGCCGGACCAGCTCCAACAGGTGGTCGATCACCTGCGGCTCGGTCATCTCGCTGGTGTCGACGACCACCGCGTCCGCCGCGGCGCGCAGCGGCGACACCGCCCGGGTGGAATCCAGATGGTCGCGCCGCCGGACGTCGGCCAGCACGGCGTCGTAGTCGTCGGCCAGACCGCCCGCGACGTTCTGATCGTTGCGGCGCCGAGCGCGGGTCTCGGCCGACGCCGTCAGGAAGATCTTCACCGGCGCGTCCGGCAGGACGACGGTCCCGATGTCGCGGCCCTCCACGACGACGCTGCCGGGTCCCTCGGCCATCTCGCGCTGCAGCCCGACCAGGCGGGCGCGCACGGCGGGCACCGACGACACCGCCGAGACCGCGCGGGTCACCTCGTCGCCGCGGATCTCTATCGAAACATCCTCTCCGGCAAGGAAATACCGGTCGCCGTCCACCGAAAGCCGGGCGGTCGACCCGATCCGACCGACGGCCTCGGCGTCCGCGGGATCGACGCCCGCGCGCAGCACGGCCAGCGTCACCATCCGGTACATCGCCCCGGTGTCCAGGTAACGGGCACCCAGGGCGCGCGCCAATCCCCTTGACACCGAGGACTTCCCGGTCCCGGCGGGCCCGTCGATGGCCACCACCACGTCGGAGGTCACAGGCCCACCGCCTGATACAACTGCCCGACCTCGTGATGCCCCAGGGCCCGGATGCTGCCGGGCCGTTGCTTGCCCAGCGACACGGGCCCGATGTCGGTGCGCACCAGCGCCTCCACCGGGAAGCCGGCGGCGCCCAACAGCCGCCGCACGATCCGGTTGCGGCCCTCGTGCAGCACCACCCGCACCAGCGTCTTGCCCGGAATGGCGTCCACCACCGCGAAATCGTCGACCCGAGCGGGGCCGTCGTGCAAGTCGATGCCCGCCTTGAGCCGCTTGCCCAGCCCGCGCGGCACCGACCCCGTCACCGTCGCCAGGTAGGTCTTGGGCACCTCGTGGGAGGGGTGCATCAACCGGTGCGCCAGCTCGCCGTCGTTGGTCAGCAGGATCAGTCCCTCGGTGTCGGCGTCCAACCGCCCGACGTGAAAGAGGTTCTTGTTGCCGCGAACCCGGCGTTCCACCAGATCGCCGATGCACGGTCGGCCGCGGTCGTCCGACATGGTCGAGTGCATGCCCCGCGGCTTGTTGAGCGCCAGGTACACCATCGACTCGTCGAGCACGACGCGGGCACCGTCGACGCGGATCACCGAGGCGTCGGGATCCACCCGGGTTCCGAGCTCGGTCACCACCTGACCGTCGACCTCGACGCGGCCGTCGATGATCAACTTCTCGGCGGCGCGCCGCGACGCAATTCCGGCCTGGGACAACACCTTCTGCAGGCGGATCCCTTCGGTCTCGACCATCAATCCTGGTCCACGTCGAACGTCAGCGCCTGATCGGGCGCCTGGCCGCCCGCGAGCTTGATGAAACGCGGCTCGCTGTCCAGGGATTCGCTCAGGTCCTCGATCGTGTCGACGTCGGGCAGCAGCGGGGCGATGTCGGGCAGGTCGGCCAGCGACGTCAGCCCCAAACGCTCCAGGAACAGGTCGGTGGTGGCGAACGTCGTGGCGCCGGTGTCATCGTCGACCCCTGCTTCGGTGATCAGGCCACGCGCCAACAGCGTGCGCATGACGGCGTCCACGTTGACGCCGCGGACCGCGCTGACCCGCGCGCGGGTCACCGGCTGGCGGTAGGCCACCACGGCAAGGGTTTCCAGCGCGGCCCTGGTCAGCTTGGACCGCGCGCCGTCCAGCAGGAGCTTCTCGACGTACGGCGCGAACCGGGCGCGGGTGTACATCCGCCAGCCCTCGCTGTTCTGGCGCAGATCGATGCCGCTGTCGCGCTCGGTGAGTTCCTCGGCCATCTGCTGCAGCCGCGCGGCGACCCGGTAGACGGGTTGCTCGGTGGCCGCGGCCAGCGCCTCGGCGGTGACGGGGGTGTCGACAACCAGCATCAGCGCCTCCAGCACGGAGCCGAGTTCCTCGGGCTCCATCGGCGCGGCCTCGGCGATGTCCGGGATACCGACGTCCAAGTCGACGTCGGGCTCAGATTCGCTCATCATTCGTCCCGCACTTCTACCAAGGCTTCGCTGACCGGACGTTCCCCGGTCCAGGAAATCTGGAGCACGCCGAGCGGCTCCGACTGGTCGAATGCTACCGCCCGGCTGCGATACAGCTCGAGCAGCGCCAGGAAGCGCCCGACCACCTCCATCGGCGCCTCGCAGTCCGCGACCAGCTCGGAGAACGTGGCCCACTCGCCGCTGCCGCGCGATTCGAGGATCGCCAGCAGCTTCTTGGCCTGCTCGGGCACCGAGACCGCAACCTCGTGCAGGTGGCCGATCGCCACCGTCGGCACCGGACGCGGGCTGAACGCGATCGCGGCGATCTGGGCGAACCGCTCGGCGTCGACGCCCAGCATCACCTCGGGCAGCAGCTCGGTGAACCGCTCCTCCAGCGACACCGCGCGCGGGTAGCTGCGCAGCGCGGTCGCCTCCAGCTCGGCGAACATCTCGGCGACGTGTTTGAAGGCGCGGTACTGCAGCAGCCGGGCGAACAGCAGGTCGCGCACTTCGAGCAGCGCGAGGTCCTCGTCGTCGTCGACCTGCCCGGCCGGCAGCAGCCGCGCGGCCTTGAGGTCGAGCAGCGTCGCGGCGACCACCAGGAACGCGGTGGTCTCCTCCAGGTCCAGCTGCGAGCCGATCTCGCGGGTGTAGGCGATGAAGTCGTCGGTGACCTGGTGCAGCGCCACCTCGGTGACGTCCAGGCGGTGGGCGAAGATCAGCTGGAGCAGCAGATCGAACGGCCCCTCGAAGTTGGTCAGGCGGACTTGAAAGCCGTTCTTGGGTGGCGCCTCACCGTTCGCGCTGGCCGTCACGCGCCGAATCGGTCGATGAACTCGCGGGCCAGCGCGCGGTACGCGACGGCGCCCGTCGAGCGCGGGGCCCAGGTGGTGATGGGCTCGCCGGCCACGCTGGTCTCCGGGAAGCGGACGGTGCGGGTGATGACGGTGTCGAACACCAGGTCGCCGAACCGCTCCACCACGCGGGCCATCACCTCGCGCGAGTTGACCGTGCGCGGGTCGTACCGGGTCAGCAGGATCCCGCTGATCTCCAGCTTCGGGTTGAGCCGGTCGCGCACCTTGTCGACGGTGTCGGTCAGCAGCGCCAGCCCGCGCAGCGAGAAGAACTCGCACTCGGTGGGGATCACCACACCGTCGGCGCACGCCAGCCCGTTGACGGTCAGCAGCCCCAACGACGGCTGGCAGTCGATCAGGACATAGTCGTAGCGGTCCAGCACCGGGTGCAGGGCGCGGCCCAGCGTCTGCTCGCGGCCGACCTCGTTGACGAGCTGGATCTCGGCGGCGGACAGGTCGATGTTGCTGGGCACCAGGTCCATGTGCTTGACGCGGGTCTGCAGCAGCACGTCGTCGATCGACACCCGCGGCTCGACCAGCACGTTGTGAATGGTCTTCTCCAGCTCGTAATGCGGGACGCCGAGCCCCGCGGACAGCGCGCCCTGCGGGTCCATGTCCACCAGCAACACCCGCCGGCCGTATTCGGCGAGCGCGGCGCCCAGGTTGATGGTCGATGTGGTCTTCCCGACGCCGCCCTTCTGGTTGCACATCGCGACGACCTTCGCCGGGCCGTGCGAGGTGCGCGGCTGCGGTTCCGGGATCGCCCGCGGCGGCCGCCCGGTCAGACCGAGCTCGACGCCGCTGTCCGGCTGCTCGGTCATGGCGAGGGTGTTCGGGAGGTGAACATCGACCGAAAGTCTAACGGGTTCGCGCGCAGAACCCGGGCGACCCGCAGGCAAGTTACCAGCCAATATGAGCGGAAAGTCCTTGTCAGAGAAACATTTACACGCCCCGTCACACCAGCCTCACCAGCACCATGGATCTGGGCCTATCGTGAGCCTATGGATCTCAAGCGACGCATTCCCCTGCTGCGATGGTCGGTCTGGCGGATGGCGACGGGGGCGCGCAACATCACGACGACGGGGCAGATCGGTGACGGGCGGGAAGCCGCGGCGGTGGATTACGTGCTGGGCAACGCCAGGGCGGGCGACATCGACGACGTGCTGGCCACCATCGACAAGTTCGCCTACGAGAAATCGATGCTGATCAACGTCGGCGACGAGAAGGGCCAACTGCTCGACGCCGCGGTGCGCCGGGCCAACCCGGCGCTGGCGCTGGAGCTGGGCACCTACGTCGGGTACGGCGCGCTGCGAATCGCCCGGGCCGCCCCGGACGCCAAGGTGTTTTCCGTCGAGCTCGCCGAAGCCAACGCCGCCAACGCCCGGCGGATTTGGGCCCACGCCGGGGTCGCCGACCGGGTGACGTGCGTCGTGGGCACCATCGGCGACGGCGGGCGCACCCTGGACGCGCTGGCCACCGAGCACGGGTTCACCGAGGGCGCCCTCGAGTTCGTCTTCCTCGATCACGACAAGGACGCCTACCTGAAGGATCTGCAGAGCATCATGGCGCGCGGCTGGCTGAGCCCGGGCGCCATCGTCGTCGCCGACAACGTCCGGGTGCCGGGCGCGCCGAAGTACCGCGAGTACATGCGCCGGCAGCAGGGCAAGCAGTGGAACACCCTCGAGCACAAGGCGCACCTGGAATACCAGTCGATGGTGTCGGACCTGGTGCTGGAGTCCGAGTACCTGGGCTAGGCCCGGCGATTACTGCGCGCGCGGATGGGCTTCGGCCCACACCTCGCGCAGCGCGTGCACGGTGACCATCGTGTAGATCTGCGTCGTCGTCACCGAGGCGTGCCCCAACAACTCCTGGACCACCCGGACGTCGGCGCCGCCCTCGAGCAGGTGGGTCGCGAACGAGTGCCGCAGCATGTGCGGCGAGACGCCCGACGTGATGCCGGCGCGCTCGGCGGCGTCCTGCAGCACCTGCCACGCGCTTTGCCGCGACAGTCGCCCGCCGCGCACGTTGAGGAAGATCGCCGGCGCCCCGCGGCCGCGGCGGGCCAGCTCAGGGCGGCCGCGCACCAGGTAGGCGTCCAGCGCTTGCACGGCCGGCCGGCCGATCGGGACCAGCCGTTGCTTTCCGCCCTTGCCGCGCAACAACACCGAGCGGGCCTTGGTGTCGATGTCGTCGACGTCGAGGCCGACGGCCTCGGAGATGCGCGCCCCGGTCGAGTACAGCAGTTCCAGCAGCGCCCGGTTGCGCAGCGTGAGCGGGCTGTCGGACGCGCTGTCGCCGCCGGCGGCCTCCAGCAGCGCCAGCACCTGGTCGATGGTCAGGCTCTTGGGCAGCCGGCGGCCGGGGGTCGGGGGGCGGACGGCGCGCGCCACGTCCAGCTCGGCGAGACCCTCGGCGGCGGCGAACCGGTGCAGGCCGCGCACCGCGATCAGCGCCCGCGCCGCCGACACCGCGGACAGCGCGGCGGTCCCCGAGTCGGGGTCGCCGCGGCGCAACGCCACCAGGAACTCGCTCACGTCGTCCTCGCCGACCTTGGCCAGGTCGTGAATCCCTCGGTCCGACAAGTGCTTTGTGTAGCGGCGCAAATCGCGGCGATAGGAACTGAGGGTGTTCGCGGCTACGCCCCGCTCGATCGTGAGGTGGTCGAGATAGCCCTGCAGCTGGCTGTCCAGGGCTACCGTTGTCATCGCGCGGCCTTGCGTGCGGCGAAGGCGGAAGGCTTGTCGCGCCACGGGCTGTCCACCGGCCGGGCCGGTGTGAGCCCCGTGGTGATCACCCGGGCGGCCAGAATGCCCGCGACCGCAATGGCATTGACGATCTCGCCGCCAAGCACCATCGCGGTGGCCTCATCGAGCGGATACCACCGCAGCGTCAGGTCGGCCTCTTCGTCGTGCGCCTCGGGCCGGTCCGACTCGGTCAGCCCGGTGGCCAGGTAGACGCGCACCGATTCGTCGCTGAAGCCGGGAGTGGAATCGAGGTCGACGAGCACCCGCCAGGTGTCGGCCCGCAATCCCGCTTCCTCGTGCAGCTCCCGCGCCGCGGTCAGGTGGGGCTCCTCGCCGCCGACGTCGAGCAGCCCGGCGGGCAGCTCCCACAGCCGCCGCCCGAACGCGTGGCGGTACTGATAGACCATGGCGATGTTGCCGTCGTCGTCCATGGCGACCACGGCCACCGCGCCGAAGTGCTCGACGACCTCTCGGATCGTGGTGCTGCCGCCCGGCATCCGCACCTCGTCGCGGCGCAGCGCGAAAATCTTTCCCGTGTACAGCGTTTCGGATGACGCCGTCTCGAAGTTGTGCTCAGCCACGGGTCGCGGGCTCAGGTAGCGACTGGCCGACGCTGTCCCGCTGCTGGTTGCCGTTGGGCGATTGCTCGGGGATCTCCACCGGAAGCAGCTCGCCGGACTGGTAGTCGAGGGCGGCCCCGACGAACGCGACGAACAGCGGGTGCGGCCGGGTGGGCCGGCTCTTCAGCTCCGGGTGGGCCTGGGTCCCGACGATGAACGGGTGCACCTCGGGCGGGTATTCGACGAACTCGACCAGGTGCCCGTCGGGCGAGGTCCCGGAGAACCGCAGGCCGCTCTCGGCGATCTTGTCGCGGTAGGCGTTGTTGACCTCGTAGCGGTGCCGGTGCCGCTCGGACACCTGCGTGCTGCCGTAGGCCTGGGCCACGATCGAATCCGGTTGCAGCACGGCGGGATAGGCGCCCAGCCGCATGGTGCCGCCCAGATCGGCCTGGCCGGCCACGGCGTCGACCTGGTCGGCCATCGTGGAGATGACGGGATCCGGTGTGGCCGGGTCGAATTCGGCCGAGTTGGCCTCGGTCAGCCCGGCGGAGCGGGCGGCCTCGATCACGATGCATTGCAACCCGAGGCACAGGCCCAGCACCGGCAGGCCCCGGGCCCGCGCGTAGCGGATGGCGCCGATCTTGCCCTCGATCCCGCGGATGCCGAAGCCGCCGGGGATGAGCACGCCGTGCACGTCGCCCAGCGCCGCCGCCGCGCCCGCGGTGGTCTCGCAGTCGTCGGAGGGCACCCACTGCATCTCCACCTTGGCGTGGTGCTTGAAGCCGCCGGCGCGCAGCGCCTCGGTCACCGAGAGGTAGGCGTCGGAAAGCTCGATGTACTTGCCCACCAAGGCGATTCGGACGGTCTCGTGCGGCTCGTGCACCCGGCGCAGCAGGTCGTCCCACTCGGTCCAGTCGACGTCGCGGAACGGCAGGTTGAGCCGGCGCACCACGTAGGCGTCGAGTTCCTCGCGGTGCAGGCGCTTGGGGATGTCATAGATCGACGGCGCGTCCGGGGTGGAGATGACGCCGTCGATGTCGACGTCACACATCAGCGCGATCTTGTTCTTCAGCGCTTCGGGGACGTCCCGGTCGCAGCGCAGGATCAGCGCGTCCGGGGTGATACCGATGCTGCGCAGCGCGGCCACCGAGTGCTGGGTGGGCTTGGTCTTGAGTTCGCCCGACGGCGCCAGGTAGGGCACCAGCGAGACGTGCAGGAAGAACACGTTCTCCCGGCCCAGGTCGTGGCGGACCTGGCGGGCCGCCTCCAGGAACGGCTGCGACTCGATATCGCCTACCGTGCCGCCGATTTCGGTGATGACCACGTCCGGCCGGTTGCCCTCGGCGTCCGGCTGGGCCATCGCCACGATCCGGCTTTTGATCTCGTCGGTGATGTGCGGGATCACCTGCACGGTGTCGCCGAGGTATTCGCCGCGCCGTTCCTTGGCGATGACGGTCGAATACACCTGTCCCGTCGTGACATTCGCCGAACCGGACAGGTCGCGATCGAGGAACCGCTCGTAGTGCCCGACGTCGAGGTCGGTCTCGGCGCCGTCCTCGGTGACGAACACCTCGCCATGCTGGAACGGGTTCATCGTGCCGGGGTCGACGTTGAGGTACGGGTCGAGCTTTTGCATCGTCACATGCAACCCGCGGGCCGTCAGCAGCTGACCGAGGCTGCTGGCGGTGAGGCCCTTGCCCAACGAGGAAGCGACGCCCCCGCTGACGAAGAGGTGCTTGGTTGCGGATTGCGAATGCTTTCGCACAGGCGACCTCCGTGAAGACGGGCAGGGCGTCAAAATTTTGCTAGCGAATAACTAGTTGGGCCTGCCGACCCACGGAAATCCACCCTAACATCCGCGACCGAAGTGTCGCGGCGAACACGCCCGCTACTGGGGCACCGTGATGGAGGTCGCGCCGTGACCGGTGCCGTACTGACCGGGGTGACCGCCGCTGATCAGGTCGTGCAGGCCGAGCACGGCGGTGATCCGGCCGGGCGCGGTGTCGACGTCGTCGACGGTGCTGATCGCGGAGTTCATTCCGGCGTCGGCGCGGGTCACGGCCACGGCCGCGCCCCCGGTCGACGAACCGTCCCGCCCGGCCAGCAGCGTGCCCGAGCCGTGCGGCGCCAGCGCGGCGGCGAACCGGGCGACGCTGGCGCCCTGGTTGCCGGCGTCCTGGGGCAGCGCGCCGCCGGTGATCACCAGCGCGGCGTTCGCCGCGCCCATGTGGTCGTTCGGCTGGTAGGTGACGAAGCCGGTGTCGCGCAGCGCCGCCAGCACGGTGGCCCGCTGGGTCTCCGAAATTTCTGGGACCGGCGGGACCGCGGGATTGGCGTTGATCAGCAGGGCGATGCCCATCAGGTCGCCGGCCTGCGAGCCCTGGTCGACGAGCTTGGTGCTCAGCTGCTGGCCGGCCGGCAGGATCGACGAGTTGACCACGGTCTGCAGTTTCTCCGCGGAGTTGGCCTCGACGAATTCCTGCGTGAGCGCCACGGTTCCGGTCACCGCGCCGCCGGCCTGTCCGATGATCTTCGCCACCGCGGCGACGTCGTCGTCTTTGGCGTCCGGCGTCCGGAACACCACGATCGACTTGCCGCCGAGCGCGTCGCGCACCATCCGGCCGCCCAGCTGGGTGTCGAAGTTGTTTGCCGCGCTGAGCTTTTCATTCAGCACGTTCTTCTGGTCGTTGAGCCCGTTGATCTGGGTGTGCAGATCCCGCTTCTCGTCGCGCAGGCTGGACAGCAGGGTGTCGGACAGGAACCCGGAACCGAGCACCACTCCGACCGCGAGCGCCAGGAAGACGGCGGCCAGCGACAGCGCGTGTTGGCGTAGCGAGATCATCGCGGGCCTAGCTCACCAGGTGCTGGACCCAGAGGGAAAAGTGGTTCCAGTAATCGGTGACCCAGTGCAGCACCACGCCGTCGGTGCGCGACACCCACAGGGCCACGATGACGGCGATCAGCATCGTCAGCGCCAGCAGCGCGATGGCGCCCGCCGAGATGTGGTTGCGGTACAGCGTGGCCACGGCCTTGGCGTCCACCACCTTCTCCCCCACCCGAAGCCGGGTGAGGAAGGTCGAGGGGTTGCTGTGCGCGCGGGTGCGGTCGAAGAACGTCTCGATGTTGGCGGTGTGGCCCGCCGTCACCAGCAGCGCGGCGCCGTGATGATCGGCCAGCAGCAGGGCCAGGTCGATCGCCGACCCCGCGGCCGGGAAGGTCATCGCCCCGACGCCGAGATCCTGGATGCGCTCCAGGCCGGGGGCGTGGCCGTCGGCGTCGGCGGGCAGGACGACCTGGGCGCCGCACTTGAGGGCGTCGGTGCTGATCTGGTCGGGGTCGCCGACGATCACCTGGGGCCGATAACCGGCCTTGCGCAACACATCCGCGCCGCTGCCCACGCCGAAGAGCACCGGCTGGTACTCCTTGATGAACGGCTTGAGGGACTTCAGGTCCTCCTCGGCGCTGGGCTCGTCGGCGACGATCACCACGTGCCGGCGGCGCAGGTCGACGTCGATGTCGGGGATACCGATGCCGTCGATCAACAGCGGGCTCTCGCTCTTGATGAACTCGATGGTGTTGCCGGCGAACGCCTCCAGGTGCGCGGACAGGCCGCTCTTGGCCTCCCGCATGAGGTCGGCGATGTCGTGGTCGGTGCGCTCGGTGCCGCGCACCAGCCGGCGGTCCCCGGAGTAGACCCCGCCCTCGTGCAGGCGGATCTTGGCGCCGTCCTTGACCTTCTTGAAGATGTCGGGTCCGGTCTCGTCGATCAGGGTGACCCCGTTGTTGACCAGCACCTCCGGGCCCATGTTGGGGTAGCGGCCCGACACCGACGGCGAGGCGTTGACGACCGCGGCGATATCGGCCTCCACCAGCGCGTCCGCCGTGATGCGGTCCAGGTCGAGGACGTCGAGCACCACGATGTCGCCGGGGCACACCCTGCGCAGCAATCGGTCGATGTTCCGGTCCACCCGGGCGGTGCCGACGAGGCCCGGCCGGGTGGTGTTACGGGTAAGCAGGCCTGACATCTTCATGGGGGCGATTCTGTCCGTGATGCCACGATGACGCGTGGAGGCGCGCCGTAACACCAGCCTCAGAAGTTATCTAGAGTCCCATTAGTCACAAGCGTCTAACGGCTTGGTCGCGCGCGGGTGCACGATGCGCCCGTCGCGGTGCGGGGACCTCTAAATCTCATCCTTCTGCGCGGCGTCGAGCAGTTCGCGGGCGTGCGCGCGGCCGCTGTCGGACTCGCCCAGCCCGGCCAGCATCCGGGCCAGTTCGGCGACGCGCTCGTCGCCGGTGACCCGCCGCACCACGCTGGTGCCCTTCGGCCCGGCGCTGTGCACCACCAGGTGCACGTCGGCGTACGCCGCCACCTGCGGCAGGTGCGTGACCACGATGACCTGATGCGTGCGCGCCAGCCGGGCCAGCCGCCGGCCGATCTGCACCGCCGCGCGGCCGCCGACGCCGGCGTCCACCTCGTCGAACACCATCGTGGTGCCCGCCGCGGAGGCGGCCAGCACCACTTCCAGCGCCAGCATCACCCGGGACAGCTCGCCGCCGGACGCGCTCTTCGCCAGCGGCAGCTGGTCCATCCCGCGGTGCGCCGCGAAACCGAACTCCACCTGGTCGACGCCGTCGGCCCCGGCCCGGGCCAACTCGCCCGACACCAGCGTGAGCGCGGCCGGATCGTCCTTGTCGGCGGCGACCTCGTTGCTCACCTCGATGCTGAACTGGGCGTCGGCCATCGCCAGGCCGGACAGCTCGGCGGTGACCTCCTTGGCGAGCCGCTTGGCGGCCTTGCGCCGGATGCCGCTGAGATCGCCTGCGGCTTCGGCCAATTCGCGTGCCAGCTGCTCGACGCGGGCCGCCAGCGCCGTCAGGCCCTCCTCGGAGACGTCGAGCTGGGCCAGCCGCTGCCGCGACTCCTGGGCCCACCGCAGCACCCCGTCGACGTCCGCGGCGTACTTGCGGGTCAGTGTGCGCAGTTCGGCCTGCCGGGCCAGCTTGGCTTCCAGCGCGCTGGCGTCGACCGGCAGCTCGTCCAGGTAGGCGCTGAGTTCGCCGGCCGCGTCGGCCACCACCGTGAGCGCCTCGCCGACCTGGGCGGCCAGCGCCCGCAGCTTCGCGTCGTCGGTCGACTCCAGGGCCGCCCGCGCCCGCCCCAGGCCGTCGGCGGCGGAGTGCCCCGCGTCGGCGTCGTCGGGGGCCCCGGAAAGCGCCGCGTGCGCGGTGACCGCGGCCTCGCGCAGGGTGTCCAGCTCGGAGAGCCGGACGATGTCGGCGACCAGCGCGTCGTCTTCGCCCGGTTGCGGGTCGACGGCGTCAATCTCGTTGAGCGCGAACGTCAGTCGGTCGGACTCCAGCGCGAGTTCGCGCATCCGGTTTCGCCGGTCGATGAGGTCGTGCCGCGCGGTCAGCCAGGCGTCGCGCAGCTTGCGATACCGCTCGAGCGCGGGGCCGGCCTTGGCGAACCGGTCCAGCGCTCCGCGCTGCTCCTCGGGCCGCATCAGGCGCAGCTGGTCGTTCTGCCCGTGCAGGGTGAGCAGCTCGGCGGTGAAGTCGCCCAGCGACTTGGCCGGCACGCTGCGACCGCCGAGGTAGGCCCGCGACGGTCCGTCGCGGCTGACCGAGCGCAGCGCGATCACGCTGCCGTCCTCGTCGCGCTCCGCGCCCGACGCGTCGAGCATCCCGTCCAGCTGCGCCACCACGGCATCCTCGAGATCGGTTGTGGTGAAACGCCCTTCGACGACGGCGCGGTCCGCCCCCGAACGCACCCGGGTGGCGTCGGCGCGGGCCCCGCCGAGCAGGTGCAGCCCGGTCACCACCATGGTCTTGCCGGTGCCGGTCTCCCCGGTCAGCACGGTCAGGCCGCGGTCGAACTCCCCGACCGCGGCGCTGATCGCACCGAGCGACTCGATGCGGATTTCGGTGAGCACCCGCCGTTACTTCCCGCGCCAACCCGTCACCGGCAGCCGGAACTTGCGCACCAACCGGTCGGTGAACGGCGCGCTGTCCAGCCGCGCCCATTTCACCGGTGTGTCACAACGGCTTACCTCGATCCGGCTGCCCGCCGGGATCAGCATTTCGCGGCGGCCGTCGCAGAACACCAGGGCGTCGTGGCCGTCCGCCTCGACCTCGATCGCGATGGCGGCGTCGGGGCTGGTGACCATCGGCCGGCCGAACAGCGCGTGAGCGTTGTTGGGCACCACCAGGATTGCCTCCAGGTCTGGCCACAACACCGGGCCGCCCGCGGAGAACGCGTAGGCGGTGGAGCCGGTGGGCGTCGACACCAGCACGCCGTCGCAGCCGAACGCCGACACCGGCCGCCCGTCGATCTCGACGACCACGCCCAGCACGCCCAGCCGCGGGCCCTTTTCCAGGCTGACCTCGTTGAGCGCCCAGCCGTGCGCGATCTCCCGGCCGCCCGAGCGCACCAGCACGTCCAGCGTGAGGCGGTTCTCCACCCGGTAGTCCCGGGCGACGATGTGCTCGAGCACCCGATCGATTGCCTCGGCCTCGGCCTCGGCCAGGAAACCGATCCGGCCCAGGTTGACGCCGAGCACGGGAATCCCGGCGTTGCGGGCCAGTTCGGCCGCGCGCAGGAACGTGCCGTCCCCGCCGAGCACCAGCACCAGTTCGCACCCGTCGGCGGCCTGCGGGTCGGCGTCGACGACCTCGATCTCGACACCCATCGCGCGGATGTCGTCGGGCGCCACGTGCAGCGAACCCCGGTCGACCGCCTCGGCGGACAGCACCCGGAGCCCAATGTCGTTGTCGCCCAGCACCTTCTGCACCCGGGCCGCGGTGTCGGTGGCTTCCTCGCGGCCGGTGTGCACCACCATCAGCACCGTGCGCTGCTCGGTCATTGCGGGCCCCGTTCTACGGCGTGCTCAACCGCAGCCGCCAACTCGTCATCCGCCAATCCCGTTTCGGTGCGCAACCACAAGAAGTATTCGACGTTGCCCGAGGGGCCCGGCAGCGGGCTGGCGGTGACCCCCGCGGTGTGCCAGCCCAGTTCGCCGGCGCGCCGCGCCACCGCAAGCACGGCGCCGGCGCGCAGGCCCGGGTCGTGCACGACCCCGCCGGCACCCACCTGGCCCCTGCCCACCTCGAACTGCGGCTTCACCATGGGAACGATATCCGCAGTGGCCGAAGCACATCCAGCCAGCGCGGGCAACACGGTGGACAGCGAAATGAACGACAGGTCGGCCACGATCAGGTCAACGGGGCCGCCGATCGCCTCCACCGACAGGTCGCGCGCGTTCGTCCGCTCCACGACGACGACCCGCGGGTCGCAGCGCAGCGACCACGCCAGCTGGCCGTATCCGACGTCCACCGCCACCACCTCGGCGGCGCCGCGGTCCAGCAGCACCTCGGTGAACCCGCCCGTCGAAGCCCCGGCGTCCAGGCAGCGCCGGCCCGCCACCGGGATGCCGAAGGCGTCCAGGGCGCCGATCAGTTTGTGCGCGCCGCGTGACACCCAGCCCCGCTCGCCGTCGTCGGCGACGGTCAGGGCCGCGGTGACGGCGACGGCCGTGCCCGGCTTGCGGGCCGGCAGCCCGTCGATGCTGACCCGCCCGGCGCCGATCAACTCGGCGGCCTGCTGGCGCGATCGCGCGAGGCCGCGCCGAACCAGCTCGGCGTCGACGCGGGCGCGGCGGGACATGCGGGCACTCAGCCCTTCTCCGCCGACTCCAGCGCGGCCAGCAGCACGTCGTGCGCCTCGGAAAGGCGGCGCGCAATGTCTTCGAGCTCCGTCAGCGACGGCGCGTTGTGGGGATCGTCCGGCGCGCCGGGCTCGGGCAGCCGGGCCAGCAGGGCGTCGATTTCGGCACGAATCTGTTCGGGATCGGTAGTCATTGCGCTCTTACGCTAGTCACCCGTCAGTCGCTGTGCACCAACGACCAGCGCTGCAGCGCGTCGCGGGCGCGGTCGTCGGCGGCGTGGATGCCGAGCGGGTGCCCGTCGGACCGCGCGCCCCAGACGGCGCTGGCGACCGCCCGGACGATCGACAGCCCGTCGCCGTCGTCGGGCCCGGCGCCGCTGACGGTCACCGCCCCGTCGCCGACGTCGACCCGCCAGGCCGGCTGGGGGCCGACCGCGAGCTGGTCGCCGTCGGAGTGCAGCGCGCGCAGGTCGTGGCCGATGTAGGTCGGCCGCCGCTCGGGTTCGGCGTACACCGCGTCCCGCGCGGAGCTGACCCCGGTGAGGACCATCAGGCTGGGCAGCTTGGCCGCGTTGGCGCCCTCGATGTCGGTGTCCAGCCGGTCGCCGACCACCAGCGGCGCGCGGAATTCGCCCCGGGCCACCGCGTCCGTGAGCAGGCCGGGCGCGGGTTTGCCCGCGACCTGGGGCTCGGCGCCGGTCGCGGCCCGCAGCGCGGCGACCATCGAACCGTTACCGGGCAACAGGCCCCGCTCGGTCGGCAGGGTCGGATCGATGTTGGCCGCCACCCAGAGCGCGCCGGAGCGAATGGCCAGCGCGGCCTCGGCCAGGTCGGGCCAGCCGATGGTCATCGACAGGCCCTGCACGACGGCGACCGGCTCGTCGTCGTAGCGGCGCACCGGGCGCAGCCCGACGGCGGCGACCTCGTCGGCCAGCGCGTCGGTGCCCACGATCAACACCGGCGACCCGGCCGGCAGCCGATCGGCCAGCAGCCGCGCGGCGCTCTGCGCGCTGGTGGCGACGTCGTCGGCGGCGGCGGTGAAGCCGAGGTCGGTCAGGTGCGCGGCGACCTCGGCGGCGCTGCGCGACGCGTTGTTGGTGACGAAGAACGCGCGGCTGCGCACCTCGGCCAGGGCCTGCACCGCGCCGTCGGTGGGCCGGCGACCGCGAAACAAGGTGCCATCCAGATCGAGCAGCAGGCAATCGTATTGGCGCGCAACGCTTGTCATCTCAGCCCAGCTCGCTGACCCGGTCTTCGGCGTCGGTGACGCCGTCGACATCGGCCGCCGCCGAGCGCAGGAACCATTGCAGCGCCTCGTCTTTGCGGCCCAGGGCCAACAGCGTGTCGGCGTAGGCGTAGAACAACCGCGCCGCCGTCGGGCCCTGGCGGCCCGGGTCCAATTGCGGCGTGGACAAGACGGTCAGCGCCTGCTCCAGCTGCCCGAGGTCCGCGCGCGCGCCGGCCGCGACGATGCGCAGCTCGTCGGCGTCGTCACCGTCGAGCTGGGCCGCCTCGGGCCCGCGCGCGAGTTCGATCGCGCGTTCCGGGCGGCCAAGTCCCCGTTCGCAATCCGCGATGAGGGCGAGCAGGTTGGACTTGCTGCCCATCCTGCGGGCGGCGCGCAGCTCGGCCAGCGCCTGGGCCCAGTCGCCGCAGTGATAGGCGGCGATTCCGACCGCCTCACGGATCGCGGCGATCCGGCTGGACCGGGCCCGGGCGGCGCGGGCGTGGCTCAGCGCGGCCTCCGGGTCCTCGTCGAGCAACTCGCCGGCGGCGACCAGGTGGCGCGCCACCGCGTCGGCGGTGGCACGGTCCAGGGTGCTCAGCTCGCCGCGGATCTCCGGCGCCAGCTGCCGGGCCTCCACGCCGGGCGGTATCGGCGGCCCGGCGTCGGGCTCGCGGCGACCCTCGGGCTCGCGGCGGGCGTCGGGCTTCTGCGGCTGGGCCGGTCGCGCGCGGCCCGGCCCCGACCAGGCGCCGGACGAACGCGGGCGCCGTTCACCCCGCTGCCGCTGCCTGTCGTCGACCACGCAGCCGAGGATACGGGGGCCGCCGGGCTAGTACGCCGTGAGCCGGTTCTGCAGCAGCGGCGCGATCACCGCCGGGCAGAAGTTCGCGATGGCGACGATGGTGAACAGGCCGGCCGAGTCGTAACCGAGGCCGCTGCGCCTGGCCATCTCGGCGGACACCGTGTCGAAGGACTGGCCCGGCATGACCAGCATGGGGCACACCGACTGGCCCAGCGCCAGCGCGCTGGCGGGGTGGGGATAGGTGATCCCGGCGTTGGACAAGGCCATCAGGAAGGCGTTCCCGCGCATGTCGGCGCGCACGGGCGCGGCCAGCGGCGCGGCCAGCCCCGCCACGCAGGCGCCCACCCCCAGGACGCGCAGCAGGGCCCACCGGACGCGCCGCAGGGATATCACCGTGACCACCCTGGCCAATCCGGGTCACAGCCGCAACACGGAACGGTAAAGATTTGCGCACCAACGCGTTTTGCGCGTGCGTTCCTAGACCTTTTCGCTGACCTTTTCGATCCCGGCGACCGTGCGCTTGCCGCGGCGCAGCACTAGCCACCGGCCGTGCAGGAAATCCGTGGGCTGCGGCGCCCACTCCTCGCTGTCGATCCGGGCGTTGTTGACCGACACCCCGCCCTCGCCGATGGTGCGGCGGGCGGCCTTCCTGCTCTCCGACAGGCCGCTGGCCACCAGCAGGTCGACGATCCCGTCGGGGGCGCCGGGTTTGAGCTCGGCCACCGAGGCCTCGCGCAGCGCGGCCGCCAGCGTCGCCTCGTCCAGCCGGTCCAGCTCGCCCTGACCGAACAGCGCCCGGCTGGCGTGCTCGACGGCCTCGGTGGCCGCTTCGCCGTGGACGAGCACGGTCAGTTCGCGGGCCAGCCGGCGCTGGGCGGCGCGCTGCTGCGGGCGCTCCCGGGTGGCCTGCTCCAGCTCGGCCAGCTCGTCGGCCGACAGGAAGGTGAACCACCGCAGGTACCGGATCACGTCGGCGTCGGCGGTGTTGAAGAAGTACTGGTACCACGCGTACGGGGTGGTCATCGCCGGGTCCAGCCACAGGCTGCCGCCGCCGGTGGACTTGCCGAACTTGGTGCCGTCGGCCGCGGTGACCAGCGGAACGGTGAGCGCGTGCACCGTCGCGCCCAGCTTCTGGCGGACCAGCCGGACGCCCGCGATGATGTTGCCCCACTGGTCGGAGCCGCCGATCTGCAGCGTGCAGCCGTACCGCCGGTGCAGCTCCACGTAGTCGTTGGCCTGCAGCAGCATGTAGCTGAACTCCGTGTAGGAGATGCCCTCGCCCTCCAGCCGCCGCCGGATGGTGTCGCGATCCAGCATGACGTTGACCGAGAAATGCTTGCCGAGGTCGCGCAGGAACTCGATGGCCGAGAGGCCTTGGGTCCAGTCCAGGTTGTTGACGACGACCGCGCCCGTCGGGGATTGGTCGAAGTCGACGAAGCGCTCCAGCTGCCCGCGGATGCGCCCGGTCCAGTCCGCGACGGTGTCCGCCTCGTTCAGGGTGCGCTCGCCGACGTCGCGCGGGTCCCCGATCATGCCGGTGGCCCCGCCGGCGAGCACGATGGGGCGGTGCCCGGCCCGCTGAAACCGCCGCAGCGCCAGCAGCGGCACCAGGTGCCCCGCGTGCAGGCTGGGCGCGGTGGGATCGAAACCCGCGTACACGGTCAGCGGCCCGCGCTCGGCGGCCAGCGCGTCGAGGTCGGTGGACTGCGCGATCAGGCCGCGCCAGCCCAGCTCGTCAAGGATCCCGGAAGACATCGCGCACGACTTTAGTCGCTCCCGGGGCCACGATTCGCCGCCGCGCGGCTCGATAAGGCAAGCTAACCACCGTCGCGCCATCGACGTGGGCGCGCCGACGACGCGGAGCGTGATGGACAACCGATACTGGCCGATCGTGGTCATCGCGGTGATGCTCGCCCTCGGGCTGACGCTCACGATCGACGACTTCAAGCGCGCCGCCACGCTGCGCAAACCCCTGGCGGTGGCGCTGATCTGCCAGGCGTTGTTGCTCCCGGCCCTGTGCCTGGTGATCGCCGAGGCCTTCCGCCTCGCGCCCCCGCTGGCCGTCGGGCTGATGCTGATGGCCGCGACCCCCGGCGGGACGATGTCGAGCATCCTCAGCCACCTGTTCAACGGCGACCTGGCGCTGAACCTCACGCTGACCGCGATCAACGCCGTGCTGTCGATCGTCGCGCTGCCCGCCATCCTGGCGGTGTCGATGACCTGGTTCCTCGGCGAGGGGCGGTTTCTCCCCCTGCAACTGGACAAGTTCTTCGCGGTGTTCGGCATGGTGCTCGTCCCGATCGCCACCGGGGTGGCCTTCCGGCACCGCTTTCCCGAGGCGGCCCGGCGGCTGCAGAAGCCGGTTCGGATCTTGGCCATCGCGCTGCTGGTCGTCGCCGTGCTGGGCGCCGTCGCCGGCGGACGAAAGACGCTGTGGCACAACATCGGCGCGCTGACCGGGGCCGTCGTGGCCTTCTGCGCCGTCAGCCTGACGGTCGGCTACCTGGCGCCGCGGTTGATGCGCCTGGCTCCCCGGCAAGCCGTGGCGGTCAGCCTGGAGGTCGGCATGCACAACGCCGTGGTGGCGATGGGCGTGGCGTTGAGCCCGCAGTTGCTCAACAGCGTCGAAATGGCCACGCCGGCCGCGCTATACAGCGCCGTCGCGCCCCTGATGGCCTTGACGTTCGTGTTCCTCGCGCGGCGCGTGGACCCCGCGTATCGCGCCGTCGCCCTGGCCGACGCCTAGACCTAATCACTGGTGGCGACCCGCTTCGCCCGGTCCCCCAGCTTCGCGGGGGTGCCCCCAACGCCGCGCTTGCGATCGCCACTAATCGCTGGTGCCCGGGGCCGGCGCCCGCGGGCTGCGCCGGTACGCCGAAACCTCCGGGCGACCCGGGAGCCACAGTCGCCACGGCCGGTCGGCGGCCTTGCTGACGCCCACGCGTGGCCCGGACACGGCGGTCAGCGGCTCGTTCAGTTCCAGCGTTACCGCACCGTCCGGGTCGAACAGGTCAATGCCGTTGTCTTCCATGGTGATTCCCAGCGCCGAGCACAGGTTGCCCGGGCCACGCGCGAGCGCGGCCGCGCGGACCAGCTCGCCGCGCCGGGCGCGGGCAACGTCGGTGCCATCCTCCAGCGCGGCGGCCCGCAGCAAGACGGCCGCGGCGGTCCCGTCGGGCCCGCAGGAGACGTTGGCGCAGACGTGGATCCCGTGGCTGCGGTAGGTGTAGAGCCGGCCGGGCGGGCCGAACATCACCGCGTTGCGGCCGGACATGCCGCGGTAGGAGTGGGCCGCGGCGTCGGGCCAGGGGCCGTCGGGAACGCCGCCGTAGGCCTCGACTTCGACGATGACGGCGGTGACGCCGCGCCCGGTGAGGGTGGCGCCGAGCAGCCGATGCGCGGCCGCGACGGGGTCGACGAGCAGCTCGCGTGCGGCCACCCACCGAACCTACCGGCACCGCCGCCATGGCAATATCCCGGTGTCGCGGGGACCCCCAGGACCCCGAGAAGGAGCCGAGCCATGCATTCGATCGACCCCGCCGCCACCGCGTGGCTGCTGGCCAGCACCGCGCTGGTCCTGCTGATGACCCCCGGCCTGGCCATCTTCTACGGCGGCATGGTGCGCACCACCGGGGTGCTCAACATGATCATGATGAGCTTCATCTCCATCCCGCTGGTGACGGTGGCGTGGCTGCTGGTGGGCTACACCATCGCGTTCTCCGAAGACGGGGCGAGCGGCTTGGTCGGCAACCTTCGCCACATCGGGATGCTGGGCATCAACCCGGACACCACCCACGGCGCGGTACCCGAATTGCTGTTCGCCACCTTCGAGGTGACGTTCGCGATCATCACGGCCGCGCTGGTGAGCGGCGCCATCGCCGACCGCGCCAAGTTCGCCGCCTGGATGGTGTTCGTCCCGGTGTGGGCCGTAGTCGTGTATTCGGTTGTGGCGCATTGGGTGTGGGGGCCGGGCGGCTGGCTGGCCAAGCTCGGCGTGCTCGACTACGCGGGCGGCCTGGTCGTCGAGATCGTGTCCGGGTCCTCGGCCCTGGCCCTGGCGCTGGTGCTCGGGCCGCGCATCGGCTTCAAGAAGGACGCGATGCGCCCGCACAACCTGCCGCTGGTGTTGCTCGGCGTCGGCCTGCTGTGGTTCGGCTGGTTCGGGTTCAACGCCGGCTCCGCGCTGGCCGCCAACGGGACCGCGGCGGCCATCTTCCTCAACACGCTCGTCGCCGGCTGCCTCGGCATGCTCGGCTGGCTGTCGGTCGAACAGGTCCGCGACGGCCGGCCCACCACGTTCGGCGCGGCGTCCGGGGTGGTGGCCGGGCTGGTCGCCATCACGCCGTCGTGCGGAACCGTGAACACGCTCGGCGCGGCGGTCGTCGGGCTCGCGGCCGGCGTCGTGTGCTCGTTCGCGGTCAGCGCGAAATTCCGCTTCAACTACGACGATTCGCTCGACGTGGTGGGCGTGCACTTCGTGGGCGGCGTGGTGGGGGTGTCGCTGATCGGGCTGCTGGCCACCGCGGTCATGACGTCGGGGCCGCGGGGCCTTTTCTACGGGGGCGGCCTGGGCCAGCTGGGCAAGCAGTCGCTCGCGATCGTCGTCGTCGGGCTCTACGCGTTCACAGTCTCGTTCGTGCTGGCCAAGGTGATCGACCGGCTGATGGGCTTCCGGCTCAGCGCCGAAGACGAGACCACTGGCGTCGACCTCACCCAGCACGCCGAGACCGCGTACGCCGAGGGCGTGCACGGGCACCTGCCGCTGCGCCGTCCCGGATTGGACGACCGCACCAACCCTTGACAACGCCTCCCCGGAGGACGATATTCATCACATGATGACTTCATCACGTGATGAATTAATCGGCGACCAGGCCGTCCGCATCGATCACCTGCGCGTGATCCGCGGTAAGCGGCCCGCACTGCACGACTTCTCGGTGCAGATCGGGCGCGGCAGCATCACCGGCCTGCTCGGCCCGTCGGGCTGCGGCAAGACCACCCTGATGCGCTGCATCGTCGGCACCCAGATCGTGACCTCGGGCACCGTCACGGTGCTCGGCCACCCGGCCGGGTCGGCGCCGCTGCACCGCCGCGTCGGCTACCTGCCCCAGGACCCCACCATCTACAACGACCTGCGGATCGTCGACAACGTCCGCTACTTCGCCTCGCTGTACGGTTTCGACCGCCACGCCGCCGACGCCGCGATCGAGCGGGTCGGGCTGGCCGACCACCGAAGCGCCTACTGCGGCAACCTTTCCGGCGGCCAGCGCACCCGGGTGTCGCTGGCGTGCGCGCTGGTCTGCCGCCCCGAGCTGCTCGTGCTCGACGAACCCACCGTTGGCCTGGACCCGGTGCTGCGCGCCGATCTCTGGGAGCAGTTCACCGAGCTGGCCCGCGGCGGAACCACGCTGCTGGTGTCCAGCCACGTCATGGACGAGGCCGACCACTGCGGCGACCTGTTGCTGATGCGCGACGGCCATCTGCTCGCGCACACCACCCCGGCCCAACTACGAGAGGACACCGGATGCACGTCACTGGAGGACGCGTTTCTGTCCATCATCAGGCGCAACACCATGCGCCAAGCCGGTTAGGGCTCAAGGGCTACACCGCGACCACGACGCGGATCCTGCGCCAGCTGGCGGCCGACCACCGCAGCGTCGCGATGATCCTGTTCGTGCCGGTGCTGGTGATCACGTTGATGTACTTCATGTTTCAGAACGCACCGCACCGGCCCGGCACCCCGGCCCCGTTCAACAACGCCTGCCTGATCCTGCTGGGCCTCTTCCCGCT
>NZ_LATC01000049.1:0-35583 GCF_001414075.1 Mycobacterium sp. UM_11
GTATAAGAGACAGCCACCAGCACCACCCCGAAGATGCCGGTGCGCAGCGGATCGCGCTCGCGCTTTGCGTCACTTGGCAAAAGCGCACCTCCCCTTGCTGGGATCCACCTGGCCGCCGAGCGGCAGCAGGATGTCGCTGCCGGCCGGGCCGTTGATCTTGATCGTCACGGAGCAGAAGTAAATGTTGAAGAACGACCCGTACGCACCGAGTGCGGCCAGCCGAAGGTAGTCCTCACCGAGCTGTTCGATGTCGTTGTTGACCTCCGCCTTGCGGTTGTCCAGCTCGGTGGCCAGCGGCCTGGTGTTTTCTAAGATGCCCTGCAGCGGCCGGCGCGAATTCTGCAGCAGCTCGGTCAAATCCGTCGTCGTCGAGGCCAGCGGCGGGATGGCGCCCGCGATGTCGTCCTTGTTCTTGGCCAGCCCGCTGATCAATTGCTGCAACTGGTCGACGCTGGTCGAAAACTGGGCGCTGCGCTGATCGACGGTCTTGAGCACGGTGTTGAGGTTGTTGATCACGTCACCGATGAGCTGGTCGCGCTGGCCCAGCGCCGACGAGAACGCGCTGGTGTCGGCCAACACGTTGGACAACGCGCCGCCTTGGCCCTGCAGCAGCTCGATGACGGCGCTGCTGATCGTGTTGACCTTGTCCGCATCCAGACCCTTGAGCACCGGCCGCAGGCCACCCAGCAGCGCGTCGAGATCCAGTGCGGGCTGGGTGTGTTGGGAGTTGATGGTCGCGCCCGGCGGCAGCTTGCGCAGCTCCCCCGGCCCCGAGGTGATCTCCAAATATCGGTCGCCGACCAGGTTTTCGTAGCGGATCACCGCCCGCGTCGACGAATACAGCGTGTAGCGCCTGTCGATCCCGAACGCCACATCGATGGTGTTGTCCGGGTTGAGCTTGACGCCGGATACCGCACCGACCGGGACGCCGGCGATGCGGACCTTCTGACCCGACTTCAGCCGCGACACGTCGGTAAACGTTGCGTGGTACGTGCTTTCGGGACCGAACCGGAAGTCGCCGAAGACCACCACCAGCGCCGCGGACACCAGCAGCATGGCGGCCGCGAAGATGCTGACCTTGATCATCATCGAGCGGTGCGAGGGCATGGTTCCGGCCGCCATCAGAAGTCGTCCCGTTCCGCGAAGGCGCCGTGGAACAAGAACTGCAGTGTCGACGGCGCGTCAAACTGCAACTCCGTGAACGGCTCGTACGGGATGTTGGCGTTGTCGGTGACCAGGAACGGGGCGCGGTAGAAGGATCCACCGGTCTGCTTGGTCGGGATGTCCGGCAGCCCGCGGCAGTTGGGACCACCCGAGGCGTTGACGATGGGCAGCGACTCCGGGTAGGTGTACGACGGCGCGCCGAGCACGAAGCTCGACGACGTGAACAGGCCCGCCTTGCGGACACCGATCAGCGGGGCGAATTCCTTGATACCGCGCTCGATGCCGGCGAACAGGCAGCCGAATTCCGGCGAATAGTCGGCGGCCACCTTCAGCGGTGCCCGCAACCGGTTGATGGCGTCGATGAAGTTCTGTTCGGCCGGGGCCAACGTCTCGTAGGCGTTGTTGGATAGGCCGATCGTCGCCAGCAAGGTGTCGTTGAGGTTGTTCTGCTGGTCGACGACGGTCTTGTTGATCGTCGGCAGGTTGTCGAAGACCGTGTTCAGGTCCGGGGCGGCGTCGGCATAGTTGTTGGCGACGATCGCCGTCTTGCGGAAGTCCTCCTGCAGCGCGGGCAGCTTCGGATTCGTCTGGCGCGTCAGGGTGTCCAGGCCCGTCAGGATGCCGCCGAAGTCGTCACCGTGACCGCGCAGGCCTTCGGACAGCGCGCTCAGTGTTCCGTTGAGTTCGACCGGGTCGATCTTGTGCAACAGGTCGATCAGCGACTGGAAGAGCGTGTTCACCTCCAGCTGCACCGAGGAGGCGGCGACGTGGGCGTCCGGGCGCAGTGACGTCGGCGAAGGGTTTTGCGGCGGAATGAATTCCACCGCCTTGGCGCCGAAGATGGTGTTTCCCGCGATGTGCACCGTGGCGTTCGAGGGGATGAAATGCATGTCGTTGCTGTTGATGCCCAGCGTCAGCCGGGCCTGGTCATCGGCGTAGTCGATGGTCTCGACCTTGCCGATCTGGATGCCCCGGTACTTGACCTTGGCGCCCTTCTCCATCACCAGCCCGGCGCGCGGAGCCGAGACGGTGACCTTGTCGATCGAGGCGAAAGCCGCTGTGTAGGAAAGGTAAGTGATGACGGCGAACGCCAGTATCAGGCCGGCCAGCACCGCGGCTGCCAGCCGGACGTGGGTGCGTCGCGTGTCGGTTTCTGCCATGTCCTTTAAGCGGTCCTGTTATCCGGAGAGGTTGAAGTTACCGGACGCGCCGTACACGGCGAGTGAGATGAACAATGTGATGACGACGACGACGATCAGCGAGGTGCGCACGGCCTGGCCGACCGCGATGCCGACGCCGACCGGGCCACCGCTTGCGTTGTAGCCGTAGTAGGTATGGACGAGCATCACAGCGATGGACATCACGATCGCCTGCAGGAACGACCACAGCAGGTCCGACGGGATGAGGAAGGTATTGAAGTAGTGGTCGTAGAGACCTTTTGACTGCCCGTTGATGTACACGGTGGTGAAGCGGGCGGCGAAGAACGCGGCGAGCACCGACAGCGAGTACAGCGGAATGATCGCGATCAGTCCGGCGATCAGGCGGGTGGACACCAGGTAGGACACCGATTCCACCGCCATGCATTCGACGGCGTCGATCTCTTCGGACACCCGCATGGCGCCCAGCTGGGCGGTGGCACCGGCACCGATGGTGGCGGCCAACGCGATTCCGGCGATCACCGGCGCGACGACGCGGACGTTGAGGAACGCCGACAGGAACCCGGTCAGCGCCTCGATGCCGATGTTGCCCAGCGACGAGTAGCCCTGCACCGCGATGACCCCGCCGGAGGCCAGGGTCAGGAAGGCGGCGACGCCCACGGTGCCGCCGATCATGACCAGCGCCCCAGCGCCCATGGTCATTTCGGCGATCAGCCGGACCGTCTCCTTGCGGTACTTGGTGATCGCGTGGGGGACGTGGCGCACGGTGTGGCCATAGAACAAGGCCTGCTCACCGAAGTCATCGACGGGCCCCTGCAACCGGGAGGCGAGGTTGCGCAGCCGGTAGGTGACGTCGTAGCTCATCGTGTACTCACTTCGCCGAGATCCGTACGCCGATGGCCGTCATCACCACGTTGATGACGAATAGACAGATGAACGCGTAGACGACGGTTTCGTTGACCGCGTTGCCGACGCCCTTGGGTCCGCCCTTGACGGTCAGGCCGCGGTAACAGCCGACCAGCCCGGCCATCACGCCGAACAGCAGCGCCTTGACTTCGGCAAGAACCAGTTCGCGCAGACCGGTGAGGACGGTCAGCCCGTTGATGAACGCACCGGGGTTTACGCCCTGCAGGAAGACGGAGAACACGTAGCCACCGGACAACCCGATGGCGCACACCAAACCGTTGAGCAAGAGCGCGACGACCGTGGAGGCCAATACCCGCGGGACCACCAGGCGCTGAATCGGGTCGATGCCGAGCACGCGCATCGCGTCGATCTCTTCGCGGATGGTCCGCGCACCGAGGTCGGCACAGATCGCGGTGGCACCGGCGCCCGCCACGACGAGCACGGTCACCACCGGACCCAACTGGGTGATGGTGCCGAATGCCGTTCCCGCCCCGGACAAGTCGGCGGCGCCGATCTCGCGCAGCAGGATGTTGAGGGTGAACGCCACCAGCACGGTGAAGGGGATGGACACCAGCAGGGTCGGAACCAGCGACACGCGCGCGATCATCCAGGTCTGTTCCAGGAACTCGCCCAGTTGGAAGGGCCGGCGGAAAGTTTCACGACCGGTGGCGATCATCATTTCGAAAAACCCGCCGACGGCGCGGGCGGGAACCGCAAGTTGTTCCTTCAACTCGGCTACCCCCCTCAGCTGCTCGCGGCGAAGTCTGTGCGTCGCCTTAGCGGTGTCTTCCGTCGCATGCGGCTCGGTGTGAGCCGGATCATATTAACCCAGAACAAGTTAATGGTGTCAACGAACAGTATTTCTTTGTCCAAAACGTTAATTTGCCAGGTCAGACACCATTGCAATGCCTCAAACTGACACAGGTTCTACCTGCCGATTCCCCCCCGTAAAGTAACCTCACACGGTTATTGCTCCATTAGCCCGACCGCGGAAAAGTTCCGTTCCGGATCGCGCCCAGCAAAGTACTGTTGCAGCGTCTCGCTCAGTTGCGCGGGCTCCCACGCGGCCCCCTCGGCGCTGAACCTGTGCTCCGCGGTCGGCGCCGCCACCAACGTCACTTGCGGGCCGTACACGATGAACACCTGGCCGTTGACTTCCGCGGCCGCGGGCGATGACAAGAACTTCACCAGGCTGACCACGTGCTCGGGCGACAGCGGGTCGACCCCGCCCGCCTCCACTTCCGGTGCGGCACCGAAGACGTCGGCCGTCATGGCGGTGCGGGCGCGCGGACAGATCGCGTTGGCGCACACCCCGTAGCGGCCCAGCGCCCGCGCGGCCGTCAGGGTGAGCGAGATGATGCCGGCCTTGGCCGCACCGTAGTTGGCCTGCCCTACCGGGCCGACCAGCCCCGCCTCGGACGCGGTGTTGACCAGGCGGCCGAAGACGGTTCCACCGGCCTCCTTGGCCTTCGAGCGCCAATAGGTCGCCGCGTTGCGGGTCAAAAGGAAGTGGCCACGCAGGTGCACCGCGATGACGAGGTCCCACTCCTCGTCGGACATGTTGAACAGCATCCGGTCGCGGGTGATGCCGGCGTTGTTGACGACGATGTCCAACCCGCCCAGGCCGTCGGCGGTGGCGACCAATTCGTCGGCGGTCGCGCGCTCGCTGATGTCGCCGGCGACCGCGACGGCCTTGGAACCCGCCGAGTTGATCTCGTCGATGACGTCGGAGGCGTCCAGCGCGGCGGCGATGTCGTTGACGACGACGGTGGCGCCGGCTCGAGCCAGGCCAAGCGCTTCGGCCCGCCCCAGCCCCGCGGCGGCACCGGTCACCACCGCGACCTTTCCGGAGAGATCGGTCGCGTTCGTGCTGCTAGTCAATTTATGAATACCTCTAGTTTCGTCAAGACGCTCTAGCGCTCGGGTCAGTCTTCGCGCAACAGCGCGGCTCGCGGGCATTCGGCGATCGCCTGCTCGGCCAGCTGCTCCTGGTCGGCGGGGATCGGATCGAGCTTGACGACGGCGTAATCCTCGTCGTCCAGGTCGAAGATATCCGGCGCGATTCCCAAGCACACAGCATTGCCTTCGCACCGGTCGTGGTCGACGATCACCCGCACAGCACCCTCCTTGCAGCTGGCCCTCACTTGAGCACGAGCCCCATCAGTATGTAGGACCACCATAGGGCCCGGATACCGCTGGGGAAACGGTCGCTGGAATCTCAGACTAGAACGTGTTACAACCGGGAAGACGAATGGGTAGTCGTCGGCCGAGTAACGTCGGCTAATCGAGGCGAGTCAGGTTAGCAAAGGACGGCTGGAATGCGCATCAGTTACACCCCTGAACAGGAGGAGCTGCGTCGCGAGCTGCGGTCGTACTTCACCAAACTCATGACGCCCGAGCGTCGCGAGGCACTGACCTCCTCGGGCGACGGCGAGGTCGGCACCGGCACCGCGTATCGCGACACCGTCGCCCAGATGGGCAAGGACGGCTGGCTCACCCTGAACTGGCCCAAGGAGTACGGCGGCCAGGACCGCTCGCCGATGGACTCGCTGATCTTCACCGACGAGGCGGCGATCGCCGGCGTTCCGGTGCCGTTCCTGACGATCAACAGCGTGGCGCCGACCATCATGGCGTTCGGCACCGAGGAGCAGAAGAAGTTCTTCCTCCCCAAGATCGCCGCCGGCGAGCTGCACTTCTCCATCGGCTACTCCGAACCCGGCGCCGGGACCGACCTGGCGAACCTGCGCACCACCGCCGTCCGTGACGGCGACGAGTACGTCATCAACGGCCAGAAGATGTGGACCAGCCTGATCGCCTACGCCGACTGGGTCTGGCTGGCCGTGCGCACCAACCCCGACGCCAAGAAGCACCGCGGGATTTCGATGCTCACCGTGCCGACGACCGCCGAGGGTTTCTCGTGGACGCCCGTGCACACCATGGCCGGCGTGGACACCAGCGCGACCTATTACTCCGACGTGCGGGTCCCGGTGACCAACTTGATCGGCGAGGAGAACGGCGGCTGGAAGCTGGTCACGAACCAGCTCAACCACGAACGCGTCGCCCTGGTATCGCCGCAACCGATCTTCTTGGCCCTGCGCGAGGTTCGCGAGTGGGCGCAGAACACCAAGGACGACGGCGGCGCCCGGCTGATCGACTCGGAGTGGGTGCAGCTCAACCTCGCGCGCGTGCACGCCAAGGCCGAGGTGCTCAAGCTGATCAACTGGGAGCTGGCGTCGTCGAACAGCGAGTCGCTGTCGCCGGCCGATGCGTCGGCGGCCAAGGTGTACGGCACCGAGCTGGCGACCGAGGCGTACCGGCTGCTGATGGAGGTGCTCGGCACGGCGGCGACGCTGCGCCAGGATTCGCCGGGCGCCCTGCTGCGCGGCCGGGTCGAGCGGATGCACCGGGCGTGCCTGATCCTGACCTTCGGCGGCGGCACCAACGAAGTGCAGCGCGACATCATCGGCATGGTCGCCCTCGGCCTGCCCCGCAACCGCTGAGCCTCCTCGTCGGAAAGGACGAACATCGATGGACTTCTCGACAACCGAAGCGGCGAACGATCTCGGCGGCCTGGTGGACACGATCGTCAGTTCTGTGTGCACACCGGAGCACCAGCGCGAGCTCGACAAGCTCGACCAACGGTTCGACCGCGAGCTGTGGGGCAAGCTCGTCGACGCCGGCATCCTGACCAGCGCCTCGGCCACCTCGGTGGGCGGCGACGGTTTCGGTGTGCTCGAGCAGGTCGCCATCTTGGTGGCGTTGGGCCACCAGCTGGCGGCCGTGCCCTACCTCGAGTCGGTGATGCTCGGCGCCGGCGCGCTGGCCCGCTTCGGCACCGAGGAGCTGCAACAGCAGTGGGCCGCCCCGGCGGTCAGCGGCGAGAAGATCCTCGCCGTCGCGCTGCTGGGCGAGATGGGTGAGGGTCCGGTGCAGGCCGCCCGCGCCGGTGAGGGCTACCGTCTCACCGGCACCCGCACCCAGGTCGGCTTCGGGCCGGCCGCCGATGCCTTCCTGGTTCCGGCCCAGACCGACTCCGGCACCGCCGTTTTCGTCGTCGCCGCCGACGACCCCGGCGTTTCGGTGACCCGGCTGGAGACCACCGGCCTGGGCAGCGTCGGACACCTGACCCTGGACGGGACCCAGGTCGATGGCACCCGCATGGTCGGCGGCGCCGAGGTGGTCGTCTGGCTCGACACGCTGTCGGCCTTGGGCCGCAGCGCGTTCCAGCTGGGGGTGCTCGAACGCGGCCTCCAGCTCACCGCCGAATACGCCCGCGAGAGAGAGCAATTCGATCGACCGATCGGCAGCTTCCAGGCGGTGTCCCAGCGCCTCGCCGACGGCTACATCGACGTCAAGGGCTTGCGGCTCACGCTCACCCAGGCGGCCTGGCGCGTCTCCGAGGATGTGCCCGCCGACATCGACGTGGCCAGCGCGGCGTTCTGGGCCGCCGACGCCGGGCACCGGGTGGCGCACACCATCGTGCACGTGCACGGCGGTGTCGGCGTCGACACCGATCACCCGGTGCACCGCTACTTCCTGGCCGCCAAGGAGACCGAATTCGCGCTGGGCGGGGCCACCGGTCAGCTGCGCCGGATCGGCCGTGAGCTGGCGGAAACCCCTGCCTGACTTCGTGCTTCCGCCCGACCCGACGGTCACCAAACTGCTGGTGCCGCTGGCCGAGATCGACGACCGGGGCGTCTACTTCGAAGACTCGTACACCAACTGGCGGGATCACCTGCGCAACGCCGCCGCGATCGCGTCGGCGTTGCGCGACCGCCTGGACCCGGCGAAGCCACCCCACATCGGTGTGCTGTTGGAGAACACGCCGTTCTTCTCGGCGATGCTGGCCGCGGCCGGCATGTCCGGCATCGTGCCGGTGGGACTGAACCCGGTGCGCCGCGGCGAAGCGCTGGCCCGAGACATCGCCCACGCCGACTGTCAAGTGGTGCTGGCCGATTCGGGTTCGGCCGCCGCGTTGGGCGACATCGACCACGTGAACGTCGACTCGACGGAGTGGGCCGACGAAGTGGCCGCGCACGGCGGCGCCGAGCCGCGTTTCCAATCCGCAACGGCGGACGACCTTTTCATGCTGATCTTCACCTCGGGCACCAGCGGCGAGCCGAAGGCGGTGAAGTGCAGCCATGGCAAGGTCGCGATCGCGGGCGTGACCATGACCCAGCGATTCGACCTCGGCCGCGACGACGTCTGCTATGTGTCGATGCCGCTGTTCCACTCCAACGCGGTGCTGGTCGGCTGGGCGGTGGCGGCGGCGTGCCAGGGCTCACTGGCGTTGCGGCGCAAGTTCTCCGCCTCCAATTTCCTGGCCGACGTCCGCCGCTTCGGTGCCACCTACGCCAACTATGTCGGCAAGCCCCTGTCCTATGTGCTGGCCACCCCGGAGCGGCCCGACGACGCGGACAATCCGCTGCGGGCGGTGTACGGCAACGAGGGCGTGCCCGGCGACATCGAGCGCTTCGGTCGCCGGTTCGGCTGCGTGGTCCAGGACGGGTTCGGTTCCACCGAGGGCGGGGTGGCGATCGCGCGCACCCCGGACACCCCGGACGGCGCACTGGGTCCGCTCCCGCAGGGCGTCGACATCGTCGACCCCGACACCGGTGAATCCTGCCCGCCGGGCGTGGTCGGCGAGCTGGTGAACACCGCGGGCCCCGGCCGCTTCGAGGGTTACTACAACGACGAGGCAGCCGAGGCCGAGCGGATGGCGGGCGGGGTCTACCACACCGGCGACCTGGCCTACCGCGACGACGCCGGCTACGCGTACTTCGCGGGGCGCCTGGGTGATTGGATGCGCGTCGACGGGGAAAACCTGGGCGCCGCGCCGATCGAGCGAGTGCTGCTACGCTACCCCGACGTGACGGAGGTGGCCGTGTACGCGGTGCCGGATCCGGTGGTGGGTGACCAAGTGATGGCGGCGGTCGTGATGGCCCCGGGGACCGAGTTCGATGCCGAGAAGTTTCGCGCCTTCCTGGCCGAGCAGCCCGACCTGGGGCCCAAGCAGTGGCCGTCGTACGTGCGGGTCAGCGCCGAGCTTCCGCGCACGGTGACGTTCAAGGTGCTCAAGCGCCAGCTGGCGGCCCAGGGCGTCGACTGCGGGGATCCGGTGTGGCAGGTTCGCCGGTAGCGACATGACTTCCCGGCCCTTGGAGACCGCGCTCGAAGCGAGCTTTGATCAGCTGTGCGCCGCGATGCCGGCGGAGGTCGGGGTCGCGATCGCCCGGCCCGATCGCACCTATTCGCTGGGCCGGTGGTGGTCCGGTGTCGCATGGTCGACGATCAAGGTGCCGTTGGTGATTGCGGCGCTGCGCAGCGATTGGTTGCGGGCCAAGGACCTGGCCGTAGCGGCCATCACCGAATCCGACAACCGCGCATCGGAGCAACTGTGGTCGCACTTGGGCGATCCGCAGGAGGCCGCACGGCGGGTGCAGGGTGTGATCGCCGAGGGCGGTGACACCGCCACCGTGGTCGAATCCCGCCGGCTCCGGCGCGGGTACACGGCGTTCGGCCAGACGCAGTGGACCCTGCAGCGGCAGGCCCGGTTCGCGGCCGAACTGCCCTCCATCCCCGATTCGGCCGACGTGATCGACTTGATGCAGCGCCTCACCAGCGGCCACCGCTGGGGCCTGGCCGCGAAAGGCTTTGCGGCCAAGGGCGGTTGGGGGCCCGGCACGCAGGGCGACTACCTGGTGCGCCAGTTCGGCATCGTGCCCACGGCCTCGGGGCAATGGGGCGTGGCCCTGGCGGCCAGGGTCCACGACGGGGTGATGGAGACGGGCGTCGACGTCCTCAACTCCATGTCGGAGTGGGTCCTCGGCCGGCTTCCGGGGCTAGCCCGTTATTGACGGCACCACCGCGTCGATCAGGTGCGGCCCGGGTTCGTTCAACGCCCGCCGCAGCGCGTCGGCGAGTTCCTCGCCGGTGGTGACGCGGCGCGCCGGGACCCCCATCCCCTCGCTGATCTTGACGAAATCCATTGTGGGGCGCGACAAGTCGAGAAGGTCGAGGGCCTTCGGCCCGGGCGCCGATCCGGCCCCGACCCGGGCCAACTCGATGCGCAGGATGTCGTAGGCGCTGTTGTCGTAGATGACGGTCGTCACGTTCAGTTGTTCGCGCGCCTGAGTCCACAACCCCGAAATCGTGTACATCGCCGACCCGTCGGATTCCAGGCACAGCACCGCCCGATCGGGGGCGGCGACCGCGGCCCCGACCGCGGTCGGGATCCCGTAACCGATCGCCCCGCCGGTCAGCGTCAGCCAGTCATGGGCCGGTGCCCCCGCCGTGGCCTGGGCCAGCAGCACACCGGAGGTGTTCGACTCGTCGACGACGATCGCCCCTTCCGGCAGCAGCGCCCCGATGACGTCGGCCGCCGACGCCGACGTCAGGGGACCGCTCGGCAGTTGGGGGCGCGCCGCAACCGCCACGGGCGCAACGGTTCCGGGCGCCACCTCGTCGGCCACCGCGGCCAACGCCTCGGCGGCGCCGCTGTGCCCGGCGAGCAGATGCACCTCGCAGCCGGCCGGGACGAGGTCGCTGGGCATGCCCGGGTAGGCGAAGAAGGACACCGGCGACTTGGCGCCCGCCAGCACCAGATGCTTGGCGCCGTCCAGCTGGGCGGTCGCGGCCTCGGCGAAATAGGCGAGCCGCTCGACGGCGGGGACGCCGGCGCCGCGCTCGAGCCGGGTCGGGAACGTCTCACACAACACGCGGGCCCCGGTCGCCTCCGCGATGCGGGTGGCCGCGGCGAGTCCGGGACCGCGGGTGGCGTCGCCGCCGACCATGATCACCGTGGGTTCCCCGGAGCGCAGCACCTCGATCACCTCGAACGCCAGCCGCGGCTCGGCCCCCGCCGGCTCCGCGGGCACCGTCCCGGCGGGTTGCGCCCCGTCCGACCACGACACATCGGCGGGCAGGATCAGGGTCGAGATCTGCGAGCCCGCGCGGCTGGCGGCGATCGCCTCCGCGGTGTCGGACGCGACGTCCGCCGTCTGCTCGGTGCGGCGCACCCACCCCGAGACCGTGCCGGCGAGTGCGTCGATGTCGGATTCCAGTGGGGCGTCGTACTTTTTGTGGTACGTGGCGTGATCGCCGACGACCACCACCATCGGCACCTGGGCCCGCCGGGCGTTGTGCAGGTTCGCCAGGCCGTTGCCCAGGCCGGGGCCCAGGTGCAGCAGCACCGCCGCGGGCCGGCCGGCGATGCGGGCGTAGCCGTCGGCCGCGCCGGTGGCCACGCCCTCGAACAGGGCCAGCACCCCACGCATTCGCGGGACGGTGTCCAGGGCGGCGACGAAGTGCATCTCCGAGGTGCCCGGGTTCGCAAAGCACACGTCGACACCGCCGTCGACCAGCGTGTTGATCAAAGCCTGGGCACCGTTCACGTGTTTGCCTCCAGTTTGAAAACGCGCTCGGCGTTGCCGTGCAAGAAGTCTCGGCGGCCCTCGTCGGACAGGCCGAGTTCGTCGAGTCCCGCCAGGGCGTGCGTGTGGCTCATCATCGGGTAGTTGGTCCCGAACAGCACTTTGCGTTGTCCCGTACCGGTTTTCATGAACCGGACCAGCTCTGGCGGCAGCCGGCGCAGCGTGTAGGCGGACGTGTCGATGTAGACGTTTTCGTGCTTGCGCGCGACGGCGACCATCTCCTCGGTCCACGGATAGCCGACGTGGCCGCCGACGATCACCAGCTCGGGAAAGTCGAGGGCGACCTGATCGATGTAGGGAATCGGGCGGCCGGTCTCCGACGGCCGCAGCGGCCCGGTGTGGCCCACCTGGGTGCAAAACGGCACGCCTTGCTCCACGCATTCGGCGAACAACGGATAGTAGCGGCGGTCGGTGGGCGGGGCGTTCCACAACCACGGCACCACCCGAAGGCCGAGGAATCCTTCTGCCACGCGGCGCCGCAGCTCGCGAACCGCTTCCATCGGCCGATCCAGGTCGACGGTGGCCAGCCCGCCAAACCGGTTCGGGTGCAGGCGGATCCACTCGGCAACCTCTTCATTGGAGATCAGATCCTGCCCGCCCGGGCCGCGCCACGCACTGAGCAGACCGAACCGGACGCCCGCGGCGTCCATCGCCTCGATGCTGGCCCCGATCGGGACGTCGGCGTCCGGTATCCAATCCCCGGTCCAGCGCCGCAGGGATGCCAGCATGTCGCTGCGCAGGAACCGCGCAGTGGGGTGCTGCATCCACACATCGACCGTCATCGAGGTCCAACAGTAGACGGACGTTACGCGGCCAGTGCCGCGCGGGCGGCAGCCTGCGTCTGACGCGCGTACCCGCCGCCGAACAGCACGACGTGCGCCAGCAACGGAAAGAGTTGATGCAGCCCGACCCGGTCGCGCCAACCCGGTTTCAGCGGCCGCACCCGCTGGTAGCCGTCGAGGACCGCGTCGTGGTGCGGGCAGCCGAACAGGGCGAGCATCGCCAGGTCGGTCTCGCGGTGGCCGGCGTGCGCGGCCGGGTCGATCAGCACCACCCCGTCGGGTGTCCACATCACGTTGCCGCTCCACAAGTCACCGTGCAGCCGGGCGGCCGAATCGTCGTCGTCGAAGTCACCCGCGCGGCAACGCGCCACGACGGAGTCGATCGCGTCGCGAGTCGACGCGTCCAGCCGCGGCGCCGCCAGCTCCGCCATCGGGGTCAGCCGCTCCTCGGCGTAAAAGTCCCCCCAGCGCGGGTGCCGCCGCAACGACATCGGCAGCGGCTGGGACAGCGGGCCGAAGAACCCGGGCCCGTCCCAGCCGTCGGGGCCGGCCCCGAAGGCCGGCGCGCCGGCGTCGTGCGTCACCGCGAGCCGGCCACCGAACGCCCGCGCCGCCTCCGCGGTCGGTGGCACGGAATCAAGCCGGCCCAGGATCAGGCTCGTCGCGTCGACGGAGAGCACCCGCGCGCACGGCGCTCCGCCGTCGACGCCGGAGAGCCAGCGCAGGCCCGCGGCCTCCCACGCGAAGTACCCGGCCGGGGCGTTCGGGTGGTGCTTGACGAATTCGGTCAAGCGCTCACGTGAGCGGCGTGCACGTCGTCGGCGGGGCGCGCCTCGGTCTGCTCTTTGGCCCAGCGGTAGTCCGGTTTGCCGGCCGGGGAGCGCTTCACCTCGTCGACCAGCCAAAGGCTGCGCGGCACTTTGTATCCGGCGATTTCGGAGCGCACGAAGCGGTCCAGTTCGGCCAGCGAGGGCTTGGACCCCGGCCGCGCCTGCACGACGGCGGCGACGTGCTGCCCGTATCGGGGATCGGGCACGCCGACCACCAGCGCGTCGAAGACGTCGGGGTGGCCCTTGAGCGCCGCCTCAACCTCCTCGGGGTAGATCTTCTCGCCGCCGCTGTTGATCGACACCGAGCCGCGGCCCAGCATCGTGACGGTGCCGTCGTCCTCGACCAGCGCCCAGTCGCCGGGGATCGCATACCGGACGCCGTTGATGGTCTTGAATGTCTCGGCGGTCTTCTTCTCGTCCTTGTAATAGCCGACCGGAATGTTGCCCTTCTTGGCGATGAAGCCGCGCACTCCGGAGCCGGGCTTGACCTCGTTGCCCTCCTCGTCGAGCACCACGGTGCGGTGGTCGATGGTCACCCGGGGGCCGCCGGCGTGCGGCGCGTCCTTGGCGACGATGCTGGTGCCGCCGAAGCCGGTCTCCGAGGAGCCGATGGAGTCGGTGATCACCCGGTTCGGCAGCAGTTCGAGCAGCTTCTCCTTGATGCTCGGCGAGAACAGTGCGGCGGTGCTGGCGAGCAGGAACAGCGAGGACAGGTCGTACTCGTTCCCCTCGTCCTGGTGGGCCAGCAGCGCATCGAGCAGCGGCCGCGCCATCGCGTCGCCGGTGAAGAACAGCAGGTTCACCTTGTGCTCGTGGATGGTGCGCCACACCTCGTCGGCGTTGAATTCCGGTGCGAGCACGGTGGTTTGGCCCGAGAAGATCGACATCCAGGTGGCCGACTGGGTGGCGCCGTGGATCATCGGCGGGATCGGGTAGCGGACCATCGGCGGGTTGGCGGCGGCGGCCTTGGCCAGGTCGTACTCGTCGGCAACGAATTCGCCTGTGGCGAAGTCGGTTCCGCCGAAGAGCACCCGGTAGATGTCCTCGTGGCGCCACATCACGCCCTTCGGGAAGCCCGTCGTGCCACCCGTATACAGCAGGTAGATGTCGTCGGCGCTGCGCTCGCCGAAGTCGCGCTCGGGTGAGCCCTGCGCGATCGCGGAGTAGAACTCGACGCCGCCGTAGCGCTGGAAGTCGGCGTCGCTGCCGTCCTCGATGACCAGGATCGTCTTGACGTTCGGGGTGTCCGGCAGCACGTTGGCCACCCGGTCGGAGTACTGGCGCTCGTGGACCAGGGCGACCATGTCGGAGTTGTCGAACAGGTAGCGCAACTCGCCCTCGACGTAGCGGTAGTTGACGTTCACCAGGATGGCGCCCGCCTTGACGATGCCGAGCATCGCGATGACGATCTCGATGCGGTTGCGGCAGTACAGCCCCACCTTGTCGTCCTTCTTCACCCCCTGATCGATCAGGTAGTGGGCGAGGCGGTTGGCCTTCTCCTCCAGCTGGGCGTAGGTGAGCTTCTCGTCGCCGCAGATCAGGGCGACACGGTCCGGCACGGCGTCGATGGCGTGCTCTGCGAGATCGGCAATATTCAGGGCCACGGCCACCAAATTAGAACGTGTTACATTTCCTGACAAGTTCGTGCTCAATGTCGAGGGAGAGGCGGTAGCCGTGGCTGAGGCTCCAGCAAACGAGGAATCGGGCCAAGACGCCCTGGTGGAACAGCGCGGTCACACCCTGATCGTGACGTTGAACCGGCCGCACGCCCGCAACGCCCTGAGCACCGAAATGATGGAAATCATGGTCCAGGCCTGGGACCGCGTCGACAACGATCCGGACATCCGCTGCTGCATCCTGACCGGGGCCGGTGGCTACTTCTGCGCGGGCATGGACCTCAAGGCGGCAACGAAGAAGCCGCCGGGTGAATCTTTCAAGGACGGCAGCTACGACCCGTCGCGAATCGACGCGTTGCTCAAGGGACGCCGGCTCACAAAACCCCTCATCGCGGCCGTCGAGGGACCCGCGATCGCCGGCGGCACCGAGATCCTGCAGGGCACCGACATCCGCATCGCCGGCGAGAGCGCCAAGTTCGGCATCTCCGAGGCCAAGTGGAGCCTGTACCCGATGGGCGGATCGGCCGTGCGGCTGGTGCGGCAAATCCCCTACACGGTCGCCTGCGATCTGCTGCTGACCGGACGGCACATCACCGCCGCCGAGGCGAAGGAGATGGGCCTGATCGGGCACGTGGTGCCGGACGGTCAGGCGCTGTCCAAGGCGCTAGAGCTCGCAGACGTCATATCGGCTAACGGACCCCTCGCCGTGCAGGCGATCCTGCGGGCGATCCGCGAGACCGAGGGCATGCACGAGAACGAGGCGTTCAAGATCGACACCCAGATCGGCATCAAGGTCTTCCTGTCCGACGATGCCAAGGAAGGCCCCAGAGCGTTCGCCGAGAAGCGCAAGCCCAACTTCCAGAACCGCTGAGGACGCTTGCGCCGAGCGTGAACTCAGGGCGGGTTTCCAGCCGGATTTCCGCCAAGGGTTCACGCTCGGCGCGGTTGTCGGTAGCCGTAGACACACTGCCCGCGTGGCAGAACCATTCATCGGCAGCGAAGCGCTTGCGTCCGGCGCGCTGACCCGACACCGCCTGCGAACCCGATTCGCCGCAATCTGTCCCGACGTGTACTTCCCGCACGACGTGGAAATGAGCGCGAGGACGCGTGCCCATGCCGCCTGGCTCTGGTCGCGGCGACGGGGCATCGTCGCCGGACATTCCGCGTCGGCGCTGCACGGCGCCAAGTGGGTCGACGCCCGGAGGCCTGCTCAATTGCTGTACGAGCACCGTCGGCCACCGATCGGGATTCACACCTGGTCGGATCAGGTCTCCTTCGATGAAACCCAGCCGGTCGGCGGCATCGTCACCACCACGCCGGAACGCACCGCTTTCGACCTGGCCTGCCGATACCCCACCGGCACCGCGGTCGCCGCCATCGATGCGCTCGCCCGGGCCACCAACCTCAAGATTGCGGACGTCGAATTGCTCGCCGATCGTTACCCAGGCCGGCGGGGCGTTCGGCGCGCGAAGCGGGCGCTGACACTCGTCGACGCGGGCTCCGAGTCACCGCGCGAGACGTGGCTGCGGCTGCTGCTCATCGAGGCCGGCTATCCGCGGCCGCAGACCCAGATCCCGGTCTTCGGGGAGTACGGGGAGCTGATCGCCGTCCTCGATTTGGGTTGGGAGGACGCCAAAATCGCGCTCGAGTACGAAGGCGATCACCACCGAACGGACCGCAGGCAATTTCGAAGGGACATCGCCCGTTTCGAAGCGCTGCCGGAACTGGGATGGACCGCCATCCGGGTCACGGCCGAAGACACCCCAGGCGGCATCATCGCTCGGGTGGCCGCCGCTTGGGCGCGCCGAGCGTGAACTCAGGGCGGGTTTCCGGCCGGATTTCCGCCCTGGCTTCACGTTCGGCGCACGAGAGGCCTCAGCCCAGCGGGGGGCCCGGCGTGAACGCCACCGGCATCTTCTCCAGGCCGGACACGAAGTTGGCCGGCCGCAAGGGCAGATCGGCGTCCGACGCCAGCCGCATGTCCGGCAGGCGCTGCAGCAGCCGGCTCTGCATGATGGACAGCTCCAGCCGGGCGAGCTGGTTGCCGAGGCAGAAGTGCGTCCCGAAACCGAAGGCGAGGTGGTTGTTCGGGTAGCGCTCGATGTTGAAGCTCTCCGGGTCGTCGAAGACCTTCTCGTCGAAGTTCGCCGACTCGAACAGCAGGATCATCTTCTCGCCCTGGTGCAGCTGGGTGCCGTGGAATTCGGTGTCGGCGGTGATCGTGCGCGCCATGTTCTTCACCGGCGCGGTCCAACGGAGCATCTCCTCGATCGCGTTGGGCAGCAGGCTCAGATCGGCCGCCAGGCGCCGGTGCTGATCCGGGTGCAGCAGCAGCTGCCGCGTCCCGCCGGACAGCGTGTGGCGCGTGGTCTCGTCGCCGCCGATCAGCAGCAGCAGCACCTCGGTGACGATCTGGTGGTCTTCGAGGTGCGAGCCCTCGACTTCGGCGTGCACGAGGACGCTGACCAGGTCGTCGGTCGGCTCCTTCTTGCGGGCCTCGATCATCCCCATCATGTATTGGCTGTAGGCCGCGAAGGCGTCCATGGTGACCTGGAAATCGGATTCCGCCGCGGTGCTGCTCAAGAAGCTCACCAGGTCGTCGGACCACTTGAGGAACATCTTGCGCTCTTCGGGCCGCACGCCGAGCATGTCGCCGATGACGGCCATGGGCAGCGGCGCCGCGAGGTCCCAGACGAAGTCACACTCACCGCGCTCGCAGACCGCGTCGATGAGCGTGTCACACAGCGAAACAATCTTGGCTTCAAGGTCTTTCACGCGCTTGCGGGTGAAACCGGAGTTGACGAGCTTGCGGCGCAACAGGTGTTGCGGGTCGTCCATCTCGATCATCATCTCGACGCCGTCTTGGTCGGGCCGAATGCCGCCCGCGTTGGAGAACAACTCGGGGTTGCGCTCGGCCTCGATCACGGCCTGATAGGTGGAGGCGGCCGCTAATCCGTTGCGATCCCGGAAGACCGGCTCGTTCTCGCGCATCCAGCGGTAGACGGGCCGGGAATCGCCCGCGTAGAAAGCGCCGTCGGTGAGGTCGACGTCGGGCCTCGTCATGGTCATGAGATCTCCTGAGCATCACCGAAGGTCATTTGGACGTTTTGAGCCGAACTGGACACTAGAGCGCGTTTTGGAAGACCCAGCGCCGCAAGCTCTTTCGAGTACGGATGATCGCCCAGCCGGACCCGCACTCCGCCGAAGCGGGTGCGCACGCCGTCCAGCGTGTGCTCGAAGGCGGTCTCGCGGGTGACGCCGTCGCGGTGTGAGTAGCTGCGCTGCTCTTGCTGGCGCGGGGTCAGCCGGAATGGCAGGCCGCGGCGAAAATCCATCCCGATCACCGGTTGGCCGTCGATGCTGAGATCGAAACTGAAATGCTCACCTTCGGTGACGGTGAACTCGCCCATAACCTTCGGGTAGCCCCAGATCTTGGTGCCCGCCTCCAAGGTGAATGCCTGGTCGACGGGCAGGTGGTGGATGAAGGCGCCGGCCGACTGCAACGCGCGCGGCCCGGAGGCCTTCGAACCGGGCGGGTTGACCATGACGCTCGTGCCGAACTCGTGGTACTGGCCCAGATCGCCGTCGATGTAGTGCATCAACATCAGGACGACGATCGCGCGGCCGGGCAGGTAGCGGCACACCTGCAGGCCGCTGTAGTCGATCATCTGTTGCGCGGCGTCGGCGTCGACCGAGAACATCGCCATGTGCTGATTTGCCCTGCGGATCCGCACCGGCATGGTCAGTACCGTGCCCGCGATAGTGTGCTGCGAGGCTGTCATCGGGCCACACTAGAACGCGTTCTAATCCCCTGGCAAGGATCGGCTAGATCAGCGTGGCGAGCTCCCTGATCTGCGCCTCGTTGCGTCCGTTGACCACCATCATGGTGACGCCGGCGGCCTCCCAGACCTTGACCTGCTCACGGACGTAGTTGATATCGCCGACGATCGCGGCGTCGTCGACCACCTCGTCGGGAATGATCTCCGCGGCCTTGTCCTTCTGGTTGCTGCGGAACAGCTTCGTCACGTCGTCGACCACCTCGGCATAACCCATCCGCCGGTACACGTCGGCGTGGAAGTTGGTGTCCTCGGCGCCCATGCCACCCATGTAGAGGGCCAGATAGGGCTTCATGGCCGCGAAGGCGGCGGCGCGGTCGTCGGTGATGACGATGTTCGCGGTCGCGCAGATCTCGAAGTCCTCGCGGCCGCGGCGCGCCCCGGGCCGGGCGAACCCCTCGTCGAGCCATTCGTTGTAGGTGTCGGCCATCCGCGGCGTGTAGAAGATGGGCAGCCAGCCGTCGCAGATCTCGGCGGCCAGCGCCACGTTCTTCGGCCCCTCGGCGCCCAGCATGATCGGGATGTCGGCGCGCAGCGGGTGGGTGATCGGCTTGAGCGGCTTGCCCAGGCCGGTCGTCTGCTCCCCGGTCAGCGGCAGCGGATAGTGCGGGCCGTCGCTGGTCACCGGCTTCTCCCGCGCCCACACCTGCCGCATGATGTCGATGTACTCGCGGGTGCGGGCCAGCGGCTTGGGGAACGGCCGGCCGTACCAGCCCTCGACCACCTGCGGGCCGGACACGCCGAGCCCGAGGATGTGCCGGCCGCCGGAGAGGTGGTCGAGCGTCAGCGCGGCCATCGCGGTCGCGGTCGGTGTGCGCGCGGACAGCTGGATCACCGAGGTGCCCAGCCGCAGCCGGTGCGTCGACGAGCCCAACCAGGCCAGCGGCGTGTAGGCGTCCGATCCCCACGCCTCGGCCGTGAACACGGCGTCGAACGCGGTCTCCTCGGCCGCGGCGACGAGTTCCGCGTGGTTCTCCGACGGCTGAGCGCCCCAATACCCGAGCTGCAACCCAAGCTTCATAGTCACTGACCTTCCGAAGGGACCCGATGTTGAAACCGTTCTTAGAACCTGTTCTACTCGATGGCGTGACAGCCAGCTCGAGCAGCCCGACCTTGACGGATCCCACGGAACCGCCACTCTCCGCGCCACTGACGTTGTCTTTCGACTACACCCGTTCGGTCGGCCCCACGCTAAGCAAGTTCTTCACCGCGCTGCGTGAACGCCACGTCCTGGGCGTGCGCGGATCGGATGGCCGGGTGCACGTACCGCCCGCGGAGTACGACCCGGTCACATACGAGCCGCTGGGCGAGATGGTGCCGGTGTCCAGCGTCGGCACCGTCGTGTCCTGGACCTGGCAGCCCGACCCGATAGAGGGCCAGCCGCTGGACCGTCCGTTCGCCTGGGCGTTGATCAAGCTCGACGGCGCGGACACCCCGCTGATGCATGCCGTCGACGCCGGCAGCCCCGACGCCATTCGGACCGGCGCCCGGGTGCATGTGCACTGGGCCGACGAACCGGTGGGCGCGATCACCGACATCGCCTACTTCGCGCTCGGGGAGGAAGCCGAGCCCGTGTCGGAAGCGGCTGCGGGCGAACAGGATCCGGTGACCATGATCGTCACACCCATCTCGCTGACGATTCAGCACACCGCC
Source organism: Mycobacterium sp. UM_11 (assembly GCF_001414075.1). Lineage (NCBI taxonomy): Bacteria > Bacillati > Actinomycetota > Actinomycetes > Mycobacteriales > Mycobacteriaceae > Mycobacterium > Mycobacterium sp. UM_11. The sequence continues at coordinate 20,377 of NZ_LATC01000049.1, forward strand.
TCGCACGAGGAGAGCGCCTACCTGCGCGCGATCGCCCAGGGCAAGCTGTTGGGCGCCCGCACCGGAAAAGAGGGAAAGGTCTACTTCCCGCCGCACGGCGCGGACCCGGCCACCGGCCAGCCCACGACGGAGTTCGTCGAGCTGCCCGACAAGGGCACCGTCACGACGTTCGCGATCATCAACATCCCGTTCCAGGGCCAGCGCATCAAACCGCCGTACGTGGCGGCCTACGTGCTGCTCGACGGGGCGGACATCCCGTTCCTGCATCTGGTCGCCGACGTCGACGCGCACGAGGTGCGCATGGGCATGCGCGTCGAGGCGGTGTGGAAACCCCGCGAGGAGTGGGGTTTTGGCATCGACAACATCGAGTACTTCCGGCCGACGGGTGAGCCCGACGCCGAATACGACACCTACAAGCACCACCTGTAAAGGGCACACCTACCAATGAGCGCTCGCAACGTTGCGGTCGTCGGCTTCGCCCACGCCCCACACGTCCGCCGCACCGACGGCACCACCAACGGCGTCGAGATGCTGATGCCGTGCTTCGCCCAGCTCTACGAGGACCTCGGAATCACCAAGGGCGACATCGGCTTTTGGTGCTCGGGGTCCTCGGATTACCTCGCCGGGCGGGCATTCTCGTTCATCTCGGCGATCGACTCGATCGGCGCGGTACCGCCGATCAACGAGTCACACGTGGAGATGGACGCGGCCTGGGCCCTGTACGAGGCCTACATCAAGATCCTGACCGGCGAGGTCGACACCGCGCTGGTGTACGGATTCGGTAAGTCGTCGGCGGGCATTCTGCGGCAGATCCTTTCGCGGCAGACCGACCCTTACACCGTCGCCCCGCTGTGGCCGGATTCGATCTCCATGGCGGGCCTGCAGGCCCGCATCGGGCTCGACACCGGCAAGTGGACCGAAGAGCAGATGGCGCGTGTCGCGTTCGATTCCTTTGCCAACGCACGCCGGGTGGACAACCTCGAGCCGACGATTAACGTCGCCGACCTGCTCGAGAGGCCGTTCTTCGCCGAGCCGCTGCGACGCCATGACATCGCCCCGATCACCGACGGCGCCGCCGCGATCGTGCTCGCGGCCGACGACCGGGCACGCGAGCTGCGGGAGAATCCCGCCTGGATCACGGGGATCGAGCACCGCATCGAAACCCCCGCGCTGGGTGCGCGCGACCTCACCGAGTCCCCGTCGACCAGGGCGGCGGCCAAAGTGGCCACGGGTGGCAAGACCGACAACCTCGACGTGGCCGAGATTTGCGCGCCCTTCACCCACCAGCACCTGATCATCGAGGAGGCCATCCGGATACCGGGGCCGACCAAGGTGAATCCGTCCGGCGGCGCGCTGGCCGCCAACCCCATGTTCGTCGCCGGCCTGGAGCGGATCGGGTTTGCGGCGCAACACATCTGGAACGGGTCGGCGCAGCGGGTGCTTGCGCACGCCACCAGCGGGCCCGCGTTGCAACAGAACCTGGTTGCGGTCATGGAAGGAAAGAACTGATGGCCGGTGCAGGTGCGCACCTAGCCGCGGTACTCGGTACCGGGCAGACGAAATATGTGGCCAAGCGCCAAGACGTTTCGATGAACGGCCTGGTGCGCGAGGCCATCGACCGGGCGCTGGCCGACTCCGGTTCCACCTTCGACGACATCGACGCCGTCGTGGTCGGCAAGGCGCCCGACTTCTTCGAGGGCGTCATGATGCCCGAGCTGTTCATGGCCGACGCCGTGGGCGCGACGGGCAAGCCGCTGATCCGGGTGCACACCGCGGGCTCGGTCGGCGGATCAACCGGAGTGGTGGCCGCCAGCCTGGTGCAGTCCGGGAAATACCGGCGCGTGCTGGCGATGGCGTGGGAGAAGCAGTCGGAGTCAAACGCCATGTGGGCGTTGTCGATTCCGATCCCCTTCATCAAGCCGGTGGGCGCCGGCGCGGGTGGGTACTTCGCCCCGCACGTGCGCTCCTACATCCGCAGGTCTGGCGCGCCGCTGAACATCGGCGCCATCGTCGCGGTCAAGGACCGGCTCAACGGGGCCCGCAATCCGCTGGCGCACCTGCACCAACCCGACATCACCGTCGAGAAGGTGATGGAGTCGCCCATGCTGTGGGACCCGATCCGTTACGACGAGACCTGCCCGTCGTCCGACGGCGCCGCCGCCGTCGTGATCGGCAACGAGGAGGCCGCCGAAGCCCGCCTGGCGCAGGGAAATCCGGTGGCGTGGATCCACGCCACCGCGTTGCGCACCGAGCCGCTGCAGTTCTCCGGGCGCGACCAGGTCAGCCCGCAGGCGGGGCGCGACGCGGCCGCCGCGCTGTGGAAGGCGGCCGGCATCACCAGCCCGATCGACGAGATCGACGCGGCCGAGATCTACGTACCGTTCTCCTGGTTCGAGCCGATGTGGTTGGAAAACCTCGGCTTTGCGCCCGAGGGCGAGGGTTGGAAGCTCACCGAGGCCGGCGAGACGGCGATCGGTGGACGGTTGCCCGTCAACCCGTCGGGCGGAGTGTTGTCGTCGAATCCGATCGGCGCCTCGGGCCTGATCCGGTTCGCCGAGGCGGCGATTCAGGTGATGGGCAAGGGTGGCGATCACCAGGTTCCGAACGCGCGCAAGGCGTTGGGACACGCCTACGGCGGCGGTTCGCAGTACTACTCCATGTGGGTGGTCGGTGCGGACAAGCCGAGGCCGGAAAAGGTCGGCGCCGATGGCTGAGCACCCCGCGCACGACGCCGGCCGGCGCTCGCGCGAGGCTGTGATCGCCAGGGACAAGGAGGCGTGGCTGGCGGTTTTCGCCGACGACGCCATCGTGGAGGACCCGATCGGCCCGTCGGCCTTCGATCCGGAAGGCAAGGGCCACCGGGGCCGCGACGCGATCGCGGCCTTCTGGGACAAGGCCATCGCCCCGACCAAGCGGATCGAGTTCGTCTTTCGCGACACGTACCAGTGCGGCAACGAGGAAGCCAACGTCGGCCACATCCTGATCACCCACGGCGACTATCAGGTGACCGCCGAAGGCGTCTTCACGTACAAGGCCAACGACGAGGGCAAGCTGACCGCCCTGCGCGCGTACTGGGAGATGGACCGCGCGGCCGCGTCGGCCCGCAAGGTCTAAAGCGGCTCGAGCCCGGCCAAGTGCCGCTGCGCCAGCTCGCGATAGGCCTGCGGATTCACCTTTATCCACACCTCGGCGCCCGTTCCGGCGACCGGGCCCTTGATCTGTGCCGGCGAGCCGACCGCCAGCATGCCGGCGGGAATCTGGGTGCCGGCCGTCACCAACGAGTGGGCGGCGACCAGGCTGCGCGCGCCGATCACGGCGCCGTCGAGGACGGTGGCGTGGTTGGCGATCATCGCCTCGGAACCGACGTGCACCCCGTGAATGCAGCACATGTGCGCCACGGTGGCGCCCGGGCCGATGTCGACCGGTATGCCCGGCGGCGCGTGCAGCACCGACCCGTCCTGGACGTTCGCGCCCTCGCGCACCACGATGGGCCCGTAATCGCCGCGCAGCACGGTGTTGAACCACACCGACGCACCGGCCTCGACGACGACGTCGCCGATCAGGGTGGCGGTCGGGGCCACGAACGCGGTGGGGTCTACCCGCGGCGCCCGGCCTTCGAAAGCAAACAGCGGCATCGTCTAGATATACCCCGAGCGCCGAGGCGTCGCGGGAAAGCCCAGCCAGACTCGCCGTCGTTGCGCGGCGACACCGCAAAACTGTAACGTGTTCTAGTTAGAGGGGCAGTGAGTTGGAGGTGACAGGTGAGTACCGACACCAAGGCGGTCGGCATCCGGGAGATCGATCCCGGCGCATTGCCGACCAGGTACGCCCGGGGCTGGCATTGCCTCGGTGTGGCAAAGGACTTCCAGGACGGTAAGCCGCACTCCGTCGAGGCGTTCGGCACCAAGCTGGTGGTTTTCGCCGACTCGCAGGGCGACCTCAAGGTTCTGGACGGCTACTGCCGCCACATGGGCGGGGACCTGTCGGAAGGCACCATCAAGGGCGACGAGGTGGCCTGCCCGTTCCACGACTGGCGGTGGGGCGGCGACGGCCGCTGCAAGCTGGTGCCCTACGCCAAGCGCACGCCCAAGACGGCGCGCACCCGCTCGTGGACGACCGATGTGCGGGGCGGCCTGCTGTTCGTCTGGCACGACCACGAACAGAATCCGCCGGACCCCGCGGTCCGGATTCCCGACATCCCGGAAGCGGCCAGCGACGAGTGGACCGAATGGCGGTGGAACCGCATCCTGATCGAGGGGTCGAACTGCCGCGACATCATCGACAACGTCACCGACATGGCGCACTTCTTTTACATCCATTTCGGGTTGCCGACCTACTTTAAGAACGTCTTCGAGGGCCACATCGCCTCGCAGTACCTGCACAACGTGGGCCGGCAGGACGTCAATGACCTGGGCACCTCCTACGGCGAGGCGCACCTCGATTCGGAGGCTTCGTACTTCGGGCCGTCGTTCATGATCAACTGGCTGCACAACAGCTACGGCGGCTACAAGGCCGAGTCGATCCTGATCAACTGTCACTACCCCGTGACCCAGAACTCGTTCGTGCTGCAGTGGGGCGTCATCGTCGAAAAGCCCAAGGGCATGGACGAAGCCATGACCGACAAGCTCTCGCGGGTGTTCACCGAAGGCGTCAGCAAGGGCTTCCTGCAGGATGTCGAGATCTGGAAGCACAAGACCCGCATCGACAACCCGCTGCTGGTCGAGGAGGACGGCGCCGTCTATCAGCTGCGCCGCTGGTATCAGCAGTTCTACGTGGACGTGGCCGACATCCAGCCGGAAATGGTGGAGCGCTTCGAGATCGAGGTGGACACCACCCGCGCCAACGAGTACTGGAACGCCGAGGTCGAGGAGAACCTGAAGGCCAGGGATTCCGAAGACGTTCCGGCGGAGCAACACTGACCGACATGTCCGACGATCAGCCGGCGGTTCCCGACGTCGATCGGCTCGCTCGGTCGATGCTGCTGCTGCACGGCGATCATCACGACCACGACGACGCGCCCGCCCGCAATGACGGCTCCGGATCCTGGTCGAAGTCAAGGGATTTCGCCAACGATCCGCAACGCGCGGCCGCCGTCGCCGAGGCCAGTCGCGCCGACCGCGAGCGCTACCTCAGCTCGGGGCTACTGCCGGTGGACTGCCGGTTCTGCCACGTCACCGTCACCGTCCGGAGGCTGGGCCCGGGCCACACCGCGGTGCAATGGAACACCGAGGCGTGGCAACGCTGCGCGCATTTCACCGAGGTGCGCAACTCCGGCGGCAATACCGCCCGCACCCGGTCCTGTCCCAAGTTGAGCGACAGCATCGAACACGCCGTCGCGGAGGGCTACCTGGGCGAGCCGACGCCCGAGGACGACTGAATCACAGCCCGGCGAAGCGCTCCTTGACGGTTTCGACGGTCAGCCCGTAGTCGGCCAGCGAGTACCGGTGCTTCGGCGCGCGCTCGCCGGATTGGCTGTCGGCGTGCGTCTTCTCCATGGCCGCCCGCGCCTCGTCGGTCAGCGTCAACCCGAAATGCCGGTAAATGTCTGCGACGGTGCCGATCGGATCGGCGATGAGCTCCTTGTAGTCGACGTCATAAAACTGGGCGGGCGAATACTTGGCGCGGGCGACGTTGAATCGTTCCAACCCGCGCGACCAGGTGTCCATCGCGTCGGCACCGATTTGCGCCCCGTCGAACGACGTCGACCAGCCCTCGGCGGTGTGCTGGGCCAGCGAGCACATCGAAGCCATGATCGTCTCGACCGGCCGATGCGTCTGAATCACCAGCGCGTCGGGATAGGTCGCCATCAGCGCGTCCAGCGCAAACAGGTGGCTGGGATTCTTGAGCACCCAACGCTTTTCGGTGTCGTTGAGGCCGATCAGCTGGAGGTTCTTGCGGTGCCGTTGGTACGACGGCGTCCAATCCTGCCCCGCCAGCCACTGCGCGTAGGTGGGGACGTGGGCGAGCGTCTCGTAGGACACCGAATGCAGCGACTGCCGGAGCAGCTGCCAGCACTCCTCCAGCTCGTACGCCGCCATGAAGTGCAGACCGGTGTAGCCGGGGTTCTCCTGATGGTGCCTGGTGAATTGCGCGTCGAGCTGTTGGTAGAGGGGGTGCGACTCCCAGGTTTCGCGTGGCGGGCGGGGCTGGGGGAATTCGGCCAGCCACATGTGCAAGCCCTGGTGCGCGGGGTCGGCTCCCAACAGCCGGTGCAGCGCGGTGGTGCCGGTGCGCACCAGGCCGGTGACGAAAATCGGGCGTTCGATGACGACGTCGGCGTGCTGCGGGTACTGCTTCCACGAAGCCTCCGACAGGAGCCTGGCGACCAGCGCGCCGCGTAGGAAGAACCGATTCATCTTGCTGCCCAACACCGTTAGGCCCGCCTCGCGCCGGTACGAGTCGAGCAGCACCTCCAGCGCCTCGAGATAGTTGTCGTCGTTGGCGCCGAAGTCGTCCAGTCCGGTGAGCTTGGTGGCGGACGCGTGCAGTTCGTCGACGGTGCCGATATCGGTGCGATCGGACATTACGTGTGATACTCCCCGCAGTTGACGTCGAGCGTCTGCCCGGTGATGCCACTGGACAGGTCGCTGGCCAGGAACAGGATGGCCGAGGCCACCTCGTCTTCGGTGGGTAGGCGCTTCAGGTCGGAGTTCGCCGCCGTGGCCGCGTAGATCTGGTCCACCGTGGTGCCGTACTTGCCCGCCTGGTGTTCGAAGTAAGCCTGCAGGGTGTCGCCCCAGATATAGCCGGGGGCAACCGAATTGACGCGAATGCCCTTCTCGCCGAGCTCGGTGGCCAGCGACTGCGACATGGACAGCAGCGCCGACTTGGCCATCTTGTAGGCGCCGTATTTGGCCTGGGAGTGCCGCAGCACCATGGAGTTGACGTTGACGATCGACCCGTGCGACTTTTCCAGTGCGGGCGTGAAGGCCTGGATGAGCCGCAACGCGCCGAGCGCGCTGAGCTCGATGGCGTCGCGGATGTGCTGAAAACTGGTGCCGGCCAACGGCTTCATGGACGGCACGCGGAAGGCGTTGTTGATCAGCACGTCGACCTTGCCGTAGGTGGCCATGGTCGTCTCGACGAGGTAGCTGACCTCGTCGTCGTCGGTGATGTCACAGCGCACGGCCAACGCCTTGTGCCCGGCGTCGTTGACCTCCTTGGCGACGCTTTCCAGCCGTTCCACCGTGCGCGCCGCCAGCACCAGGTCGGCACCGTCCTTCGAGAACCGGTGCGCCAGCGTGGTGCCGAGTCCCGGTCCTACGCCGCTGATGACGACGACCTTCTCGTTGAGCAATCCTGACATCGTCACCCCAGCATCCTGGCCGCAATTTGTTGTTGGCGCAGCGTTATTCGCGCACGCCATTCGTCGTCGGAGATCTTATTGTGTTCGAAGTACGGCAGCGCGGCCGGGACGGCGTCGAAGTCGACCACCTCCACGGTGGGTCCGTCGGCCTCGGTGAGCTGTCGGGACACCCGCTGCCAGCGGAACTGCAGGAAGCCCCGCCGATGGCCGAGCGTCTCCACCCAGTTGGTCACTCCCGGATTCTGGTCGGCGACGACGATGCGCACCTTGCCGTCCGGATCCGCCTGTGCCTGAGTGTTGTTCAGCGATGTCTGGTGATTGATGTAGTCCAGCGAGATGTACCACAGGCTGCCCAGCTGGAAGCCGAGATAGGGCGCGTCGGAGACCGGGATGGTGATCACCAGCGCCTGATCGGGGCGCAGGTCGTAGTGGCCCACCGACGAGTACTGGGTCGCCAGGCCGCCAGGCGTCAACCGGGGCGCGACCATGGTGTTGACCGGAAGATCGAGGTAGAACCACTGCGGGAACTGCAGCCACGTCTTCACCCGGTTCACGAGCTGCTTTCCGGCTGTGGCGTAACGCTTTTCGATGGTCTCCCGGGTCAGGGGCGGCGGGGCGGTGCCGGCGGTGTCCAGCCGGGAGATCGCCAGCGTGCCACGCTGTGCCGACCAGTCGCCGTACACCTCGCGGATGACCAGCTGGCCATTGCTGGTGGGCCGCACCCGCCACTCGAAGCTGCCGTCGGCCGCGATCTCGAGTTCACGGTCGTCGAACGCGGCCTGGCTGGCCGGCACGTTGTCGTCGGTGTATTCACCGCCGAGCAGCTGGAAGCTCAGGTCGGTCGTGGTGCCACGCCGTCCGGTCACCACGTAGTCGTGGTTGGCGTGCACCCGGGTACCGAAGTAGAGGGTGTCGGGGTTGTCCAGGCCCATCTTGGTGAACGGCCCGGTGCCCGACTGCAGGAAGGGGTGATCGCGGTCGTAGTCGAAGGCCAGGTGGATGCAGGCCGAAACGCAGCCCGCCAAATACTGCAGCCCTTCGAGCAGGTCGGCTTCGGTCTCGATGAAGGGCGCGTCGGCGACTAATTTCTCGGCTTCGGCGATCGCTGAGGTGAGAGGATCAGAGAACACGCATAGACGCTAGAACGTGTTCTACTTTTTCGTCAATGGCGAACGTTCGCGCGCGTCCGCCATGGCGTTCAGCGACGAGGCCGGCTCACTAGGGTGCGCACTGCTGCGACAGGTCGATCAGGTGCTGCCGCACGTCGGGATGCCGGTTCAGGTAGTCGATGACGTTGGGTCCGCCGCCTTCCGCCTCCGACTGGGCCTGCAGCTGCGCATGCAGGTCGGGATGCCGCTGTAGGTACTGGTCGATGGAGTTACCGACGGTCTGGCACTGTGGGGCCGCGCCGGCCACCGGCAGCGCGATCATCGTCGCGGCGGTAACAGCCAGCAAACTCCCGGCGAGCGCGCCGGAGAGTCCGCGGCCACGGGTATTCCTGGATGTCACGGTCATGCGCGCCAGGCTACTCCGGATAGCTTTGCGTCGCCTATGGGAACGGGCCGCTATTTGGCGGCCGCGGCGCCGCTCTCTTGCTCGCGCTTGATTTCGAGCGCGATGTCGATGAGTTGGTCTTCCTGGCCACCGATGAGCTTGCGCTGACCGGCCCGGTGCAGCAGCTGGTGGGCCGGCACGCCGTAGCGCTCGGACTGGCGGATGGCGTGCTTGAGGAAGCTGGAGTACACCCCGGAATAGCCCATGATCAGGGCGTTGCGGTCCAGCAGGCACTCGGCGGGCATGGCCGGAGCGACCACCTCCTCGGCGGCGTCGGCGATGTCGAAGAAGTCGATGCCGGTCTTGACGCCGATCTTGTCGAACACCCCGATTAGCGCCTCCACGGGCGCGTTGCCCGCGCCGGCACCGAACCGGCGGCACGACCCGTCGATCTGCTTGGCGCCCGCCCGGACGGCCTCCACCGAGTTGGCCACGCCCAGCCCCAGGTTCTCGTGCCCGTGGAAGCCCACCTGGGCGTCGTCGCCCAGCTCGGCGACCAGCGCCGCCACCCGGTCGCGCACGCCTTCGAGGACCAGCGCGCCGGCCGAGTCGACCACGTACACGCACTGGCAGCCCGCGTCGGCCATGATGCGGGCCTGGGCGGCCAGCTTCTCCGGCGGAATCGTGTGCGACATCATCAGGAACCCGACGGTTTCCAGCCCCAGCTCGCGCGCCAGGCCGAAGTGCTGGATGGACACGTCGGCCTCGGTGCAATGGGTGGCGATCCGGCAGATCGACCCGCCGTTGTTCTGGGCCTCCTTGATGTCCTCCTTGGTGCCCACCCCGGGCAGCATCAGGAAGGCGATCTTGGCCTCCTTGGCCGTCTCGGCGGCCAGCTTGATCAGCTCCTGCTCGGGTGTCTTGGAGAACCCGTAGTTGAAGCTGGAGCCGCCCAGCCCGTCGCCGTGGGTGACCTCGATGACCGGCACGCCCGCGGTGTCCAGGGCAGCGACGATGGCGCCCACTTCTTCTTTGGTGAATTGGTGGCGCTTGTGGTGCGAGCCGTCCCGCAGCGACGTGTCGGTCAGCCGCACGTCCCAGATCGGGTTGAAGAAAATGTCACTACTCATCGCGTGCCTCCTGCCACCGACAGCGTCTCCTTGGCGATCTCCTCGCCCACCTTGGTGGCCGCGGCGGTCATGATGTCGAGGTTGCCCGCATACGGGGGCAGGTAATCGCCGGCGCCCTCCACCTCGACGAACGTGGTGACCACCGCCTGGCCGCCGGAGTTGAGCGACGGCTCGTCGAACTGCGGCTCGTTCAGCAGCCGGTATCCCGGCACATACGTCTGCACCTCGGCCACCACGTCGTGGATGGATTTCGCGATCGCGTCGCGGTCGGCGTCCTCGGGGATAGCGCAGAAGATGGTGTCGCGCATGATCATCGGCGGGTCGGCGGGGTTGAGGATGATGATGGCCTTGCCGCGCTCGGCGCCACCGATGGTCTTAACGCCCTTGCTGGTGGTCTTGGTGAACTCGTCGATGTTGGCCCTGGTGCCCGGGCCCGCCGAGACCGACGCCACCGACGCCACGATCTCCGCGTAGGGAACGTCCACGACCCGGCTGACGGCGTAGACGATCGGGATGGTCGCCTGTCCCCCGCAGGTGATCATGTTGACGTTCGGCGCGTCGAGGTGCTGGCGCAGGTTGGCCGGCGGAATCACCGCCGGACCCACCGCGGCCGGCGTCAGGTCGATGGCGCGGATGCCGGCGGCCTCGTATTTGGGGGCGGCGTCGCGGTGCACGTAGGCGCTGGTCGCCTCGAAGACCAGGTCGGGCTTCTCGGACTGGGCCAGCAACCAGTCGACCCCCTCGTGCGTGGTCTCCAGACCGAGCTTGCGGGCCCGGGCCAGGCCTTCGCTTTCCGGGTCGATGCCCACCATCCAGCGCGGCTCCAGCCAATCGGACCGCAGCAACTTGTAGAGCAGGTCAGTGCTGATGTTTCCCGACCCGACAATGGCCACACTCGCCTTAGCCGGCATGACGCTCCTTTGCGAAGCTGTTGATATTTAAGTCCGACGATTTAATTCGAGCTACTCGAACGACAGATGGACAGAGCCCAGGCCTGTGAAGTCGGCCACAAACTCGTCGCCGGCATGCGCGTCGATCGCGCGCGTGCACGACCCGGGGAGAACCAGGTCGCCCTTGCGCAACCGGACGCCGAAGCCCTCCACCTTGCGGGCCAGCCAGGCCACCGCGGTGACCGGGTTGCCCAGCACCGCGTCCGTCCGGCCCTCCGCGACGACATCGCCGTTGCGGCGCAGCACGGCGTCGATCCCCTTGATGTCGACGTCGCGCGGGGACACCCGCGCCCTACCCAGCACGAAACCCGCCGACGAGGCGTTGTCGGCGATGGTGTCGCACAGCTCGATCTTCCAATCGGTGATCCTGGTGTCGATCAGCTCGATCGACGGGACCAGCGCCTCGGTGGCCGCCAGCACGTCCTCCTCGGTGCAGTCGGCGCCCGGCAGGTCGCTGTTGAGGATGAAACCGACCTCGACCTCGACCCTGGGCCACAGGTAGCGGCTGGCCTTGACGGGGGTGTCTTCGAACAATTGCATCTCGTCGAGCAAATGCCCGTAGTCCGGCTCGTCGACCCCCATCATCTGCTGGATCGCCTTCGACGACAGGCCCACCTTGTGGCCCAGCACGCGGGCCCCCTCGGCGACCCGCTGGCGGATGTTGATCAGCTGGATCTCGTACGCGTCGACGACGTCGATGTCCGGGTGGACGGCCGTGAGCGGAGCAATCGGCGAGCGGCTCCGCTCGGCCTGCGCCAGGTCGGCAGCTAGCTCGTCTCGCGTCGCAACACTGAGCATCTGCAGAAGTCCCCTCGTTCGTGTGACCGGCCCAGTAGCGCCCGGCCCGGGCAATTCTATAACGTGTTCTACATGACAGCACAGGAGCTCGACGTCGTCGTGGTCGGCAGCGGCGGCGCCGGCATGGTGGCTGCCCTTACCGCCGCTCACCGGGGCCTTTCCACAGTAGTCATCGAGAAGGCTGCGCATTTCGGCGGCTCGACCGCCCGCTCGGGTGGGGGCGTCTGGATTCCCAACAACGAGGTGCTCAAGCGTGACGGCGTCCGGGACAACCCCGAGGCCGCCCGCACCTACCTGCACGGCATCATCGGCGACATCGTCGAGCCGGAGCGCATCGACGCCTACCTCGAACACGGACCCGAGATGCTGTCGTTCGTGCTCAAGCACACCCCGCTCAAGATGTGCTGGGTTCCGCGCTACTCCGACTACTACCCCGAGGCGCCGGGCGGCCGCGCCGAGGGCCGCTCGATCGAACCGAAGCCCTTCGACGCCCGCAAGCTCGGGCCGGACATGGCCGGCCTGGAGCCCGCGTACGGCAAGGTGCCGTTGAACGTCGTTGTCATGCAACAGGACTACGTGCGGCTGAACCAGCTGAAGCGACACCCGCGGGGCGTGCTGCGCAGCCTGAAGGTCGGCGCGCGCACGATGTGGGCGAAGGCGGCCGGAAAGAACCTGGTCGGCATGGGCCGGGCGTTGATCGGCCCGCTGCGAATCGGGTTGCAGCAGGCCGGTGTTCCGGTGTTGCTTAACACCGCGCTGACCGACCTGTACGTCGAGGACGGCGTGGTGCGCGGCGTCTACGTCCGCGACACGGGGGCTTCGGAGTCATCCGAGCCGCGGCTGATCCGGGCGCGGCGGGGCGTGATCCTCGCCTCCGGTGGTTTCGAGCACAACGAGCAGATGCGGGTGAAGTACCAGCGTGCGCCCATCACCACCGAGTGGACCGTCGGCGCCAAGGCCAACACCGGCGACGGCATCGTCGCCGCCGAAAAGTTAGGCGCCGCACTGGAATTGATGGAAGACGCCTGGTGGGGTCCGACGGTGCCGCTGGTCGGCGCGCCCTGGTTCGCGTTGTCGGAACGCAATTCGCCGGGATCGATCATCGTCAACATGTCGGGCAAGCGGTTCATGAACGAGTCGATGCCGTACGTCGAGGCCTGCCATCACATGTACGGAGGGGAATTCGGCCAGGGGCCCGGTCCGGGCGAGAACATCCCGGCGTGGCTGGTCTTCGACCAGCAGTACCGCGACCGCTACATCTTTGCCGGATTGCAGCCGGGCCAACGGATTCCGCGCAAGTGGCTGGATTCCGGGGTCATCATCCAGGCCGACACGCTGGAGGAGCTGGCCGTCAAGGCCGGCCTGCCGGCCGCCGAACTGCTGGCCACCGTGCAGCGGTTCAACGGCTTCGCCCGCTCCGGCGTCGACGAGGACTTTCACCGCGGCGAGAGCGCTTACGACCGCTATTACGGCGACCCGACCAACAAACCCAACCCCAACCTCGGCGAGCTCAGGCACGCGCCGTACTACGCGGCCAAGATGGTGCCCGGGGACCTGGGCACCAAGGGCGGCGTGCGCACCGACGTCCACGGCCGCGCGCTGCGCGACGACGGCACGATCATCGAAGGCCTGTACGCCGCGGGCAATGTCAGCGCACCGGTAATGGGCCACACCTACCCGGGCCCTGGCGGCACCATCGGCCCGGCGATGACGTTCGGTTATCTGGCCGCGCTGCACATTGCGGGGGAACGCTGAGATGCCCATTGACGTAGCTGTGGCGCTGGCCGCCGAGCTGGAGCCCATCGAATTCTCTTGGACCAGTAGCGATGTCCAGCTTTATCACCTGGCGCTGGGGGCCGGCAAGGATCCGATGGACCGGCGGGAACTGCGGTATCTCGTCGACGACACTCCGCAGGTCCTGCCGACGTTCGGCAACGTGGCGGCCTCCTTCCACATGACCAAGCCGCCGACCGTGCAGTTCCCCGGCATCGACATCGAATTGGGCAAGGTGTTGCACGCCAGCGAGCGGGTGGAGGTGCCCGGGCCGCTGCCGCCGTCGGGCTCGGCCCGCGCCGTCACCCGGTTCACCGACATCTGGGACAAGGGCAAGGCCGCGGTGATCTGGAGTGAGACGACGGTCAGCGCGCCCGACGGCACGGTGCTGTGGACGCAGCGGCGGTCGATCTTCGCCCGCGGTGAAGGCGGATTCGGCGGTGAACGCGGCCCGTCCACCTCCGACGCGGCGCCGGATCGATCGCCGGACCTGGAGATCGAGGTGCCGATCCTGCCGCAGCAGGCGCTGCTGTACCGGCTGTGCGGAGACCGCAACCCCCTGCACTCCGATCCGGATTTCGCTGCGGCCAATGGCTTTTCGCAGCCCATCCTGCACGGACTGTGCACCTACGGCATGACGTGCAAGGCGATCGTCGACACGCTGCTGGACGGCGACGCCGGGGCGGTGGCCGCATACGGCGCACGCTTCGCCGGAGTGGCGTTCCCAGGCGAGAGCTTGATCGTCAACGTGTGGAAAGAAGATGGCCGTTTGGTGGCCGGCGTTGTCGCGCCTGCGCGCGACAACGCCGTGGTGCTGAGTGGCGTCGAGCTGATCCCGGCATAGCGCCTTTGCGCCGCGCGGACTACCGCTAAGCGGCACAATATGCTTACGTCCTTTCATGGTCGCTGAAGGGCAGTCGCCCGAACCGCGTGCGGCCGACGAGCGAGCCGCATTGCGGAGCATTCCGCTATTCGCCGAGATCGACGACGAACAACTCCACCTGCTCACGAAGACCGTAGGTCGCCAGCACGTCCCCGCCAACGAGTGGCTCTTTCACATGGGCGACCCGTCGGACGCCATCTATGTAATCGCCTCGGGAAGATTCGCGGCCGTCGGCCTCGACGGACAGGTGCTTCGTGAGATGGCGTCAGGTGACTCGATCGGAGACCTGGGCGTGATCACCGGCGCCGCTCGCTCGGCCGGGGTACGAGCCCTTCGGGACGGCGTCGTCTGGAGGATCGCCGCCGACACGTTCAGCGAGGTGCTCGCCAAGGCCCCACAACTGCAATCGGCGATGTTCCGAGCGATGGCGGTAATGCTTCGCGAGTCACGAGCCGCCACCGTCTCTCGCGGTCGCCGGGTCGTCGGCGTGGTGGCGAGCGGTGATGCGGTCGCGGCGCCGATCGTCGACGCGATCGTGACTCGGCTGCGATCGCACGGTCGGGCCGCCGTCGTCGCGCCACCCGTCGAAACCACGGCCGCGGCCAATCATTACGGCGAGCTCGTCGACGCGTTCAGCGAGACCCTCGACCGCGTCGAGCGAAGCAACGATTGGGTCTTGCTGGTGGCCGATCGGGGCTCGGGCGACAGCTGGCGACGCTATGTCACCGCGCAAAGCGACCGAGTGGTGGTGCTTGCCGATCAAACCGATCCGCCGGAGGCGCTCGAACCACCCGTGACGCAAGGGCCGGTCCACCTCGTCACTTGCGGCGTCGTGCCGGACCCGAGCTGGTGGGATCCTGTCTCTTATACACA